>JAXDME010000264.1:0-7194 GCA_034666285.1 Gemmatimonadaceae bacterium
GCACTATCCGACAAAAATGGCGGCGCTTCTGCCCGCCCTCTGGATCGTGCAGCGCGAGCGCGGCTGGGTGAGCGAGGAAGGAATGGTCGAGGTGGCCGAGCTTCTCGAGCTCACGCCAGCGTACGTCAAGGGCGTCGTGACGTTCTACACCATGTACCACCAGCATCCGGTGGGAAAGTATTTCATCCAGGTGTGCACGACGTCTCCGTGCGGAATCTGCGGCGCGGAAGATGTCGTGAAGGCGTTTCTCCGCCACACCAACGCGGGTGAGCTGGGTGTCACTTCGCCCGACGGCCGCTTCACGGTCATCGAGGTCGAGTGCCTCGGCGCCTGCGGATTTGCC
Source organism: Gemmatimonadaceae bacterium (assembly GCA_034666285.1). Taxonomy (GTDB): domain Bacteria; phylum Gemmatimonadota; class Gemmatimonadetes; order Gemmatimonadales; family Gemmatimonadaceae; genus UBA4720. Next base: position 344 of record JAXDME010000264.1, read on the forward strand.
ACTCCGGTGATGGTCAATGAGGAATTCATCGAATCGGTAACGCCGGAGAAGGTTCCGGACCTACTCGCACGACTGGCATAATGGGCTATCCGAACCAGCCGCATCAGAGAGAAACTCCGGTACTATCTCGCTACTTCGGCGACACCGAAGCACGGTCGCTCGACGGATGGAAAAAGCGCGGCGGTTACAAGGCGCTCGAAAAGGCGCTGGGAATGGCGCCGGCGGACATCGTAAACGTCGTGAAGGAATCGGGGCTACGCGGGCGCGGCGGCGCTGGATTCCCGACCGGAATGAAGTGGTCGTTTATGAAGCCCGGAGATGGAAAGCCGCACTATCTCTGTTGCAACGCCGACGAGTCCGAGCCAGGCACGTTCAAGGACCGCGAGCTGATGCGCTGGACTCCGCACGCTCTCGTCGAAGGCTGCGCGATCGGAGCCTACGCAATTGGCGCAGAGACGGCCTACGTCTACATTCGGGGCGAGTTTACCGAGCCGCTCTACTGGATGGAGCAGGCCGTAAAGGAAGCCTACGCCGCGGGCATACTCGGCAAGAACGCGATGGGCACGGGCAAGCGGATCGACGTACACGTGCACAAAGGAGCCGGTGCGTACATCTGCGGTGAAGAGACCGCGCTGATGAACTCGCTCGAAGGCCGTCGCGGAAATCCGCGCATCAAGCCTCCGTTTCCCGCGGTGTCCGGAGTGTTCGGCATGCCGACCACGATCAACAACGTCGAGACCTTGATCGCTGCCGCGCCCATTCTCATGAACGGAGCGGAGTGGTACAAGAACATGTCGCTGTCGAATCCCAAGAGCACCGGAACCAAGCTCTTCTCCGTGTGCGGAAACGTGCAGCGTCCCGGCACTTACGAGGTCGTCATGGGATTTCCGTTCAAGGAGTTTCTCTACGACCTGTGCGGCGGACCGCCGCACGGCAGAAAATTCAAGGCTGTGATTCCTGGCGGAGCATCGGTGCCGATCCAGACGCTGGAAGAGGCCGAGGCCACGTTGATGGACTACGAAGGATTTGTCGCGCAGGGCTCCATGCTCGGGTCGGGCGGCGTGATCGTAATCGACGACGGGCAATCGATGGTGTCGGTCATCGCGCGAATCGCCCGCTTCTTTGCTCACGAGAGCTGCGCGCAATGCACCCAGTGCCGCGAAGGAACTGCCTGGACGACGAAGATCATGGAGCGAATCCGGGATGGTCAGGGAACGATCGAAGACATGGACACCCTCCTCGACATCGCTGAGCAGATGACCGGGAAGACGATTTGCGTCCTGAGCGATTCGTGCGGTGTGCCGGTCGTTTCCGGAATCAAGAAATTCCGCAGTGAGTTCGAGGCTCTGATCCAGGGCAGGCGGTTCCATCCCGTGATCGCGGCGGTGGCCTGATGGCCGAGACCAAGATGGTAAACCTGACGATCGAAGGTCGTGCGGTCAGCGTTCCCGACGGCACCACGATTCTGGAGGCAGCGAAGACTGCCGGAGTCCTGATTCCGCACTACTGCTATCACCCCGGACTTCCGGTCGTCGGTGTGTGTCGCATGTGTCTCGTCGAAGTCGAGAAGGCGCCAAAGCTCGCTCCTTCGTGCGCGACCACCGTGGCGGAAGGACAGGTGGTCCACGTCCATTCCGATAAGTCGCTCGACGCACGCAAGGGCGTCCTCGAGATGCTGCTGATCAATCACCCGCTCGATTGTCCCATCTGCGACCAGTCCGGCGAGTGCGAGCTGCAGGACTTCACCTATCAGGAAGGCCGCGAGGATTCGCGGTATCGCGAGCCCAAGCGCTTCAATCCCGCGGAGGACTTTGGCGGGGACGTGGTCTACGTCCCGAACCGATGCATCCTCTGCACTCGTTGTGTGCGCTTCATGGACGATGTCGCGCACGATCCGGTGCTCAACGTCAGTGAGCGCGGCGACCGCGCCCTGATCGGCAAATTCGAAGGAAAGGATCTCACGCATCCGTGGGCGTCCAACGTGGTCGATCTGTGCCCTGTCGGTGCGTTGTTGTCCAAGGATTTCCTGAACAAGGCGCGTGCATGGGAGCTCGATCGCACTGCATCGATTTGCCCGAACTGCACTCAGGGTTGCAACGTGATCATGGAGACCCGTGAGAATCAGCTCGTTAGAATGCGTCCGCGTCCGAACGAGAACGTGAACGCGTTCTTCATGTGCGACTGGGGCCGGCTCAACTACCGCTGGATGAACGAAAAGAATCGCGTCGAGCAGCCGATGGTTCGGCAGTCCGGCAAGCTGGCGGCTACCACCTGGGAGATCGCAATCAACGCCGCCGCGCGCGCGTTGAATGGAAAGAAAGTCTTTGTGGCTGCCTCTCCGATGCTGTCCAACGAAGCGCTCTTCTTGTTGACTCGGATAATGCAGGGCGGCGCCGGAGCGTTCCGCGTCACCGAAGGCGAAGAGGCTCCGCTGCCCGGAGTAAAGGATCTCGCGTTACGCCGTGAACGAGCCGCCAACGTCTATGGCGCGCAGGCGCTTGGGTTCAACAAGACGAATGACCTTCTCGCTGGTCTGAAGCAGGGGGACGTGCTTGTGGTGGCAGGCGAGGATCTCGAAGGCCTTGACTCTGCGGCAATTGCACGGGCCGGCGAAGTAATCGTGATCGGATCGGTTCTGCCGGAAGGCGCGAGCGGCGCGTCCGTGGTGTTGCCAATCGCCAACTTTTCCGAAGAAGAAGGAACTGTGACCAACCTTCGCGGCCGGGTGCAGAGGTTCACTCAGGCCCGTCAGGCTCCGGGAGAGACTCGACCAAGCTGGTTGGTGCTCGGCGACTTGCTGGGTGCGATGGGTAAGCAGAGCAACTTCTTTCTGCCGTCGGAAGTCTTTGCCAGCCTCGCTGCATCCAACAAGGCTTTTGCAGGGCTGAGCTACGACACGATTGGATTCAAAGGACTCCCGTTGGCGAACGCTTCGTCGAGCGGTCCCAACGCTCCGATCGCTATGGGTGCGGCGTGAGCGCTCTCAGATTGTTTCCTGCGCTTCTACAGATCGCCGATCCGAATCTGCCTCCCGTGAGCGGGATGGTGTTTTTCATCGCGACGATCATCAAGATGTTGATCATTTTCACGATCTACATGATCGGCATCGCGATGCTGACACTTGCGGAGCGTAAAATCTCCGCCTGGATCCAGGATCGTCACGGGCCAAACAGAGTCGGCAAGGGCTGGCTTCAGCCGGCCGCGGATGGATTGAAGAATTTCATGAAGGAAGAGACGATGCCCGAGGGCGTGAACAAGCCGCTCTTCGTGCTGGCGCCGATTCTTTCCTTCATCCCGGCACTCACAGCGTGGTGCGTCATTCCATTCGGCGCTCCGTTGCCGACACGCTGGGGAAGGATCGACATGGTCGTGGCCGACCTTCCGGTGGGCTTCCTGTTCATTCTCGCGCTGACGTCGCTCGGCGTATACGGCATCGTGCTCGCGGGATGGTCGTCGAACAACAAGTACGCACTGCTTGGCGGCCTGCGCTCGAGCGCCCAGATGATCTCCTACGAGATCTCGATGGGGATGTCCACCATTCCCGTGATTCTTCTTGCCGGCAACGTCAGTCTCAACAGCATCATCAACCAGCAGGCGTGGGGTGGGTGGAATGTCGTGAATCTGACGGTGGCGTTTTTCATATTCATGGTGTCAGCGTTCGCCGAGACGAATCGGCTTCCGTTCGATCTGCCGGAGGCTGAGTCTGAGCTGATCGCCGGATATCACACCGAATACAGCGCGATGAAATTCTCGCTGTTCTTCATCGCCGAATATGGTGGAATGGTGACGGCGAGCGCCTTGATGGCGACGCTGTTCTTCGGCGGATGGGACGTTCCGTTCACGGCGCGCGACAACATTGGGCCGTTCAGCGGCTGGCTCACGCTGCTCTCCATCGGAATCATGTTGACGAAGATGTTGTTCTTCATCTTCCTCTTCATGTGGATCCGCTGGACTCTGCCCCGGTTCCGCTATGATCAGCTGATGTCGCTCGGGTGGAAGTTCATGCTGCCGCTCGCGCTCACCTACATAGTGTTGATCGCCGCAGTGATGCTTGGCCTCTCGGCAGCGGGAATCGAACCCGGACTCATGTACGCCGCGATACTTGGTTCGCTCAACGTCGGGCTCGTGATCGTATTGTTTGCGATCCTCGATCGCGGAAGACTCATCAGCCCCGCATACGGGCGCATGCATCCGAGGGAGATCGAGAGAATGCGACAGATCGACCGCCGCAGACTCATGACGGCTCCGCCAGTGACCGAGGGAGGGAGATAATGTCAATCAAAGTGAAGGTCGTAGAGCGGCCGATCGGCGACGTCAGTTACATCAGGGCGACGCTGAAAGGGATGGCGCTTACGGTCAAGCATCTCTTCGACGTAAACGGCAGAGTGACGATCCAGTATCCCGAGGAGAAATCGCCGATCTCCCCTCGCTGGCGGGGCACGCACCGGATGCTGACGACGGAAACCGGCAAAGCAAAATGTGTCGCTTGTGGACTGTGTCCCACGGTTTGTCCCGCGAACTGCATCAAGCTCGTTCCGGGAGAGGACGAGGAAGGCAACCGCTACCCGCTCGTTTTCGAGATCGACGAATTCCGTTGCATTTTCTGCGGGTTCTGCCAGGAGGTCTGCCCGGAGGAGGCCATCCATGTCGGACGCCATTACGAAAACTCTGAGTACAGCAGAGAGGGCTTTGTCTACGACCTGCAGCGACTGATGGATCAATCGCACCCGGTCTGCGAGATGTGGGACCCCGAAGACCCGAAGGGCGAGTGATGGAGCCGCACTACCCGCTCTTCTACGTCTTCCATTTCTATCTGTTCGGAGTGATTGCGCTCGCCTCGGCGATCGCGTTCGTCACTCGCACGAGTCCGGTTCCGGCTGCGCTGTGGCTCGTCAACACCATGTTCAGCCTCGCGGCACTGTTCGTCATGCTCGACGCACAGTTTATCGGCATCATGCAGATCCTGGTGTACGCCGGCGCAATCATGGTCGTTTTCCTCTTCGTGGTCATGCTGCTCAACCTCGGACATCCCTCCGAGCTGGCCGCCGCCAGGGGAAAATGGTGGAAGCTCGCCGCTGGTCTCGTCGGTCTCGGGCTGCTTAGTGAGATAATGGTCATAGCCCGGACGAAGCTTCCCGAGCAGTTGATCGTGCCGATCGATTTCAACGAGAAGCAGCTGCAGAAGCTCAATGCCGTTGGAACGATCGCCGAGCCTTTGTTCAGGGACTACCTTCTCGCCTTCGAGCTCACGAGCGTGCTCCTGTTGGTGGCAATCGCCGGCGCGGTGGTCCTAGCGCGGGGGAGGGCAGCCGGTGCTCGCTGAATCACTCGCGCTTACAGCAGCGCTTTTCATCATTGGCGTTATCGGCGTTCTGATCCACCGGAACGCGATAATCATCTTCATGTGCGTCGAGCTGATGCTGACGGCAGTCAACCTGACTTTCGTGGCGTTCTCACGTTATTACGGGGCCGCTGGCCAGGTATTCGTTGTGTTCGTCATGACCGTCTCTGCTGCTGAAGCGGCGGTCGGACTGGCGATTATCATCTCGATCTTCCGTCATCGGGAAACGGTAAATCTCAAGGACATCAACCTGCTCAGAGGCTAATGCTGCTACAGTCCATTGCAGAATCGGCCTCGCAGACTCAGGCGCTCTCGGGCACCGTGGCCCAGTGGGTTTGGCTGCTCCCCGTTTTGCCGCTCGCTGGATTCGTGATCAACGGGTTGCTGTCGCTCAACAGCGCGCACCTCGGACCCAGCGACCCGAACACGCCCGACCACCATCCGCATTCCGCGGGGGCGGCGGAAGCCTCGGCGATGTCGCATGCCGAGCAGGCCGGCGCTGTTGGCGATGACCATCATGCAGTAAAGCGTCACCGCTGGGCGGGAGTCACCAGCATCGTCGGTCCCGGCGTCTTGATCGTCTCCTTCCTGCTCGCACTAGGAATCTGGCAGGCGATGGCCGGCGCCGACATGGAAACGCCATTCATCCAGCACTATTTCAGCTGGATGCCCGTCGGAGATCTACAGATCGACGCAGCATTCCAGCTCGATCAGCTCTCCATGGTGATGATTCTGGTGATCACCGGAGTCGGAGCGCTCATTCACATTTTCAGCGTCGGCTACATGCAGGACGATCCGGGGTACCCGCGCTACTTTGCGTACCTCAATTTGTTCGTGTTCTTCATGCTGGTGCTCGTGCTTGGCGCGAACTATCCCGTCTTGTTCGTCGGTTGGGAGGGGGTCGGGCTCTGCTCCTATCTGTTGATCGGCTTCTGGTTCAATGACAAGGCGAATGCGGATGCCGGGAAGAAGGCGTTCATCGTCAACCGCATTGGAGATTTCGGCTTTCTGGTCGCGATGTTCATGTTGTTCGCGAACATAGGCGTTCTCGACTTCATAGGTGTGAACGCCAAAGCAATCGATCTGGGGGCTGGGAGCGTCGTTGTCACCGCGATCTGCTTGTTCATGTTTCTGGGCTGCACCGGAAAGAGCGCGCAGATACCGCTTTACATCTGGCTGCCCGACGCGATGGCCGGCCCAACTCCCGTCTCCGCGCTCATCCATGCGGCGACGATGGTGACTGCCGGCGTTTACCTGATCGCTCGCAGCGCAGCTCTGTTCTCGCTTGCTCCGGTTGCTTCGCTGACCGTCGCCGTTGTAGGTGCGGTGACCGCCATTTTTGCAGCGACGATCGGTCTCAAGCAATGGGACATCAAGAAGGTGCTGGCGTATTCAACCATCTCCCAGCTCGGGTACATGTTCGTCGGTGTTGGTGTCGGAGCTTATGTGTCGGGGATGTTTCACCTCGTTACGCACGCTTTCTTCAAGGCGCTTCTGTTCCTGGGATCCG
>JAXDME010000265.1:0-31914 GCA_034666285.1 Gemmatimonadaceae bacterium
ACACCGGCGACTGGAAGCAACTCCTTAGCGGCGCCCTTGGTGAGCGACGACATCCTGGTGCCCTTTCCACCGCACGGAATCAAGGCTTTCCTGAGATTCATCGACTCGCCAAGTCCTCTATCCTGGCGCCGCTGCCAGCGCGGGTTAGCCATGTTCCGGGCTTCCTTCCAAAGCGAGTCTCGTATCTAGCCGAAAGATCTTTTGCGGCGGCACTCAATCCGTCGAGGTCACCTACAGCAATCGCGCATCCGCCCCAACCGGCCCCCGTGAGTCGAGCTCCAGTGACGCCCGGCTTGCCTCGAACACTATCGACGAACCAGTCGAGCTCCGGCGTGGAGCATTCGTAGTTGTCTCGCAGAGATTCGTGAGACTGATACAGAAGATCGCCTGCGACCGTGCGCGTCTGCATCAGCTGGATCACGAGCTTTTCAACGCGCGCATTTTCCTCGACGACATGTACCGCTCGCTTTCTGATTCTCGGATTCAGATCGGCAAGCTGTACCTCTTCGAGACTTGCTGCTGCCAGGTGGAGAAGGGAAGGGCGAGACCGCCGAAGTACTGCGAGCGCTTCCTCGCATTCAGCCCGGCGCTGGTTGAACTCCGACGCTCGCAGCTCTCGCGGAGACGCAGTATCGAATATGAGAACGGCGTCCGGCATGATAACCTGCTCGGTCTCCAGTGTATCGCACCAGAGATGCAGAGCATGACCCTCGAGGCAGAGCGCGGATGCGAACTGATCCATCACACCCGAGGCAACGCCTACGAACTGCGTTTCAACCTGCCAGGAGAGCATCGCGAGCTTCCTCATATCCGGAGCTTGCGACACGATCTGTGCAAGTGAGACTGCGGTCGCGACCTCGAGGGCGGCTGAGGAGCTCAGGCCGGATCCCATCGGGACATCGGACTGCACGATCGCCTCGAATTGCGGCAGGCGCGCGCCCGCGCTTTCCATCGCGGCGCAAACTCCGGTCATGTAGTCCCACCATCCCCCCGAAGCGGCGAAACGTCGCACATCGAATTCCGCGGCGGTCGATTCGCCCTGCGAGACGATCCTGCTCAATGCTGCATCGGGACGAGCACGAATGGCGACGAAAGTGCGGCGGTCAATGGCTATGGGAAGGACCTGGCCACCATTGTAGTCCGTATGCTCGCCAATGATGTTCACTCTGCCCGGCGCGGAGCCGATTATGTCGGGATAGCCGCCGAAAACCTGGCGGAAGTACTCGCGCGCGTCAGAGGCGTTCATCTCATAGGGGTGGCGGATCGAACCCGTTCGACCCGGTTCGGTGCGGTGCACTCTGCCACGGCAGGCGGTGAATGTCAAGCAAGCACAGTCTGGGCTTGACAGCGCCCTAACGGCATCCTATCCTCTGGCGCCTGAACCGTACTGAACGGGTTCAGGTCGGTTCGATCGTGTCTCCAGCAATCGCTAGACTATGACTGGAAAGCGTCCCACCATTACGGATGTAGCCAAGCAGACCGGGGTCTCCAAGGCCACAGTCTCCGCCGTTCTGAACGACAGCGCCGCCGTGAAAAGCGACACGCGCGACCGCGTACTCGCCGCTATCGATCTGCTCAACTATCGACCCACGCAGCAGGCGGGGGCGAAATCTCAGCGCCGCTATCGCAGCATCGCAGTCATAATCAAGGAGCACGACAACCCTTACTACGACGAGGTTGTGGCCGGAGTCCGCGCCCACGCCGAGACGCAGGGGTACATGCTTCTCGTCGTCAGCAGCGAGGGGAGCTACGCATCGGAGCGGCGGGCAGTCGAGCTTCTCCGTGACAAGGACGTCGATGGGCTCATCGCTGCTCCTGTAATGGACGAGCACGCCGACCTCTCCCATTTCTTCGAGCTGAAAAGGCGAAACTTTCCTTTCGTGTTTCTGGAGGCGGTGCGGGGCGTCCCTGCCAGCCTCGTCGATCTCGAGAACGTCAGCGCCTCGCAAAAAGCGGTCGAATACCTGTTCGGCCTCGGCCACCGGAGAGTCGCACACTTCGCCGGACCAGCCTACTCCACACACAGCGAAGAGCGCGTCGCTGGAGTGCATCGGGCATATAGCAGCAGCAATCTCGTGTTCGGTGCCGACGACATTGTCCAGGCAGGCGCGCATTTCGAGGACGGTTACCGCTGTGGTCACGCTCTATTTCAGGCGCGAACTGAAGATGACCGCCCTACCGCTGTGACTTGCTACAACGATCTCGTCGCAATGGGGCTTTGCAAGGCATTGTCCGAGCTCGGGATTGGCTGCCCGGAGGACGTGTCAGTCGTTGGATTCGATGACATAAAATTCTGCGAGAATCTCATGGTTCCTCTCACGACCATTCGCGTTCCCAAGTTCGAGATGGGAAATCTCGCGGCGCAAATGCTCATCCGACACATCGAATCCAAGCAAGCTGTCACGCCACGCAAGGTCTATCTCGACGCTACCCTCGTCGTCCGTAGCTCCACCGCACCACCCGCCCACTTACCGATGGTGATGGCACCTGCAAGGGACGGCGAACGCCGCAACCTGGTTTCCAGTCAACCCGCCGCAGTCGGCGGGAGTTCACAATACCGCTGACAGAGGAGGCAATCTTGATCAAACTATCTCATCGCCTGACGAGGGCACTCACTCCGCTCCTCGCACCATTGGCGCTGGCGTGTGCGGCTATTGGCACACTCTCTCTCACTCCGCACGCAGCGGCCGCACAGGTGGCCGGCGCGGGGACAATCACGGGTACGGTTACGAGTGATACCGGACAGCCTGTGAGCGGTGTGCAGGTATTGGTCGTCGGTCGGGGAATGGGAGCGACAACCGATGCCGACGGCCACTTTACGATACGAGGCGTGCCGCCCGGAACGTATCAGCTGCGTGCGCAACGCATCGGCTTCGCTCCGCGAAACACTCAGGTAACAGTAGGCGCGAACCAGGCAATCACGGCTGATCTCGCGCTGACACAGCTTGCGACCACCCTTACCACTCAGGTCGTGGTCGGCTATACCACGCAGCAGCGTCGGGACGTATCGGACGCTGTGTCGAGCGTGCGCGGCGATGACATCGCTGATCAGAAAGTCGCAACGATCGAGGAAGCGCTCCGTGGCCGCGTTCCAGGGGTGCAGATCTCCGGGTCGGGAGAACCGGGCCGTCCCGCGCAGATCATCATTCGCGGGCAGAACGGCTTCGGCAACCCGTCGCCTCTTTACGTAGTCGACGGCATGTACATGTCGGAGAATCCGAATCTGAATCCTGACGACGTCGAATCGATCGACGTCCTCAAGGACGCGTCAGCCGCGGCGCAGTACGGCGCGCAGGCTTCGAATGGTGTAATCGTGATTCGAACGAAACACGGTCGACCGGGCGACACCGAAGTACAGTTCCACACCTACTATGGCTATCAGTCAGTCCCGAAGCGCATCGACATGATGAATGCGACTCAGTGGGCCACGCTGACGCAGCAAGCCTATGCCAACGCAGGCCTCACTCCGCCCGCTGGAGCGACGGCGGCAACAACGGTGAACACGAATTGGCAGGACGCCGTTTTTCAAACGGGAGCAATTCAGGACCACAACCTTCAGGTATCTGGTGGAACGGCTGGCGCAAACTATCTGATGAGCGCCGGCTACCTCGATCAGAAGGGCACGATCGTTACCACTGATTTCCGACGCTACAGCCTACGGTTGAACTCCACTGCCAACCGGAATCGCTTTACACTCGGAGAGAATCTGGCGCTCTCGCGCGGGCTCATGCAGGGTCTGAATGGATATCCACTCATCGACGTCGTCCGCATGCTGCCCACGATTCCGGTGTTCGATCCAACGAATCCGGGTGGTTGGGGTTTCGGGAGTCCTGCGAATCCGACGTACGGCACCAATCCGGTCGGCGCTTTGGAGGCGCAGAATAACAAGTATCGCGCTAACCAGGTGCTCGGCACCGCTTTCGGGGACGTGGGACTGTTCAGCAGTCTGCACTACCGGTTGAATCTCGGAATGAACTACAACGATTCCTCGATAAATAATTGGCGGAGCCTCGATCAGCTGCGGTATCTCTCGCCAAACACATACGCTACTCTCACCAACACGACGGTCAACGTCACGTCGCTCCTCGTCGAAAACCTTCTGAACTTCGACGACTCCTACGGAGGAGGCGCTCACCACATTACGGCAGTCGTTGGCGCGACCTCCCAGCGCAACGATTACTCGCGGCTCTCGGCGTTCAGGCAGGGATTCACGAATGAGAACCTGCAGCAGATAAACGCCGGCTCGACTGCGGGCTCGAGCAATTCGGGTCTGACAGTGCCGTTCCGAACCAATTCGTATCTCGCGCGAGCCACATACACACTGCTGGATCGCTACCTCTTTACGGGAAGCGCGCGCCACGATTGCTCGTCACGCTTCAGCCCCGACAACCGATGCGGAAACTTTGGCGCCGGCTCCATTGGATGGGTCGCCAGCGAAGAAGGATTTTTCAAATCGATCCCGCTCCTGAATCGTGCGGACTTCCTCAAGCTTCGGGCGAGCACAGGGATACTCGGCGACCAGAACATCGGTGACTTTGCGTTCATCGCGCCGATCGTCTCGAACATCAACTACATATTCAATGGGACCGTCGTGAGCGGCGCCATTCAGCAGGCATTGGCGAATCCCAACCTCAAATGGCAGGGTAACCGGTCGAGCAACCTTGGCCTCGACCTGGCCGTGCTCGGTAACACGTTGAACATCACTGCCGACTACTACAAGAATACCTCGAGCCAGCTTCTCGTCTCGGCTCCCATTCCTCCGGATCTCGGCTCGAGCACCAACCCGGTCGTCAACGCGGGAAGTGTCAGAAACGCCGGTATGGAGCTTGGGCTAACGCATCGCCTCGATCGCGGTGACTTCCAGTTCAACACGGCTTTCACGCTGACGACGACTCGAAATCGAGTGCTCTCCCTTGGCAATGGTGGTCAACCACTGTTCGCTGGAATCTCCGGCGTCTCGCGTACCGCGGTCGGCCACCCGATCGGCGAATTCTACGTGAAGCACGTCGCTGGAATTTTCCAGACCCAGGCAGAAGTGGACAATTACAAGAATTCGCAGGGCGTTGTGATCCAGCCGAACGCAAAGCCCGGCGACATCAAGTACGCCGACCTCAACGGCGATGGCATCATCAACGACGGCGACCGGTACAACGCGGGGAACGGAATCCCCAAACTTCAAACCGGACTTTTCCTCAACGCCCGTAAAGGACCGCTGGAGCTTGGCGTCAACCTCCGCGGCTCGAACGGCTACAAGATCTACAACGTCGTTCGCTACTGGACGGACCGGATGGACGATCTGAATAACTCGCGGGTCGGTCTGAATCCCTGGAGTGCGACTAATCCGAGCACGACGACACCGCGCGCAGTTTTCGGTGCTGCTGGTGCTGCCAACGCCGATCCTGTCTCGGACCGCTGGTTGGAGAACGGGAGCTACGTCCGCATCCAGAATGTCGTGATCGGGTACGCACTCCCGACGACCATCGCCCAGAGAGTGGGAGCTTCAGCGGGCTCGCGGGTATACCTCAACATCCAGAACCTGCACACGTTCACGAGCTACTCGAACTGGGACCCCGAAATCCTTGGCTTCGGCGATCCACTCGCGCGTGGTATCGATGACGGGTTCATCTATCCGAACCCTCGCACGATCACGTTTGGCCTGGATCTCCGCCTGTGAGGCGCCTCGGGCACGTGAAATCATCCATAAACATTCTGCGTCTACCAACTATGCGATTCAAGAGACTTTTCGGCGCCGTAGCGATCGGTGTCATGATGGCTGGTTGCACGAACGATCTAGGCGTTACCGACCCCAACCAGCCCAGCAGTCAATCGTTCTGGAAAACACAGGAAGATGCCGTTGCCGGCATTAACGCGACGTACCAAAGCCTTCTATACCTCGGGACATTCCTGAGGTGGCAAGGGTTCTCGTATGATGTCCGATCCGACATCGGATTCAGTCCCAGTCCGTGGACTGATCTCGCGAACTTCAACAAATTCACTTTTGCGAGCTACGATTTTGACGTGAACCGCGATACGTGGAACGATACGTACCTCGGAATATTCCGCGCGAATCAAGTCATCGATAACGTGCCGTCGATCTCAATGGACGCCACAATGAGGGATCGAATCGTAGGGGAGGCCAAGTTCCTTCGAGGTCTCTACTACTTCCACCTTATCACGCTCTACGGCGGCAACATTCCCATGCCGCTCAATGCTTCGAGCCCGTCCGCTCGTTTGTCGAGCGCCGGAGCCGCTGCCGTTTGGGCACAGATCGAAGCCGACTTGAGCGCCGCTGCAACGGCTCTGCCAACCTCGTACTCCGGAAGCGATGTCGGGCGCGCCACGTCCGGTGCCGCTCAAGGTCTGCTGGGGAAGGTTCTCCTGCAGGAGCGTAAATGGAGTGCGGCAGCGGCACAGCTGCTTCCGGTGATTCAGTCGGGGCGGTACAGTCTCGTCTCTAGCTACGCGAGCAACTTCACCGCGGCAGGGAAGAACAACGCGGAATCTCTCTTCGAAGTTCAGGTTGGCGATCCGTCTCTCGCCTCGTCGCAGGGCGTGTACGGTCTAAACATGTCCAAGATGATTGGCCCATGCGGCCCGAGCTACTGCGACGGGCGCCCGACGCGCTGGTATTTCAATCAGTTCTTTCCTGACACGACGAATCGCGCGGTCTATGACTCCCGTCTCGACGCAACGATGTTCTGGAACAACCCCGCCGGCGAAGACGTCTACGGAACGCAATTCAGGCAGCGGTACGGAGTGACGAGCACGGAGCTTTACTTCAAGAAGTACGGCGAATACTGGCTCACCGACCAGCAGTGGGATGCCTCGATAAACTTCAAGGTGCTTCGTTACGCGGACATTCTGCTCATGTACGCCGAGGCGCTGAACGAGCAGGGGAATCCGGCAACCGCGAAGCCGTTCGTGGACCAGGTTCGTGCACGCTCCGGTCTGGCTGCGCTGGCTACGGGACTGACGCAGGTACAAATGCGGGATGCGATTCTTCACGAGCGGCTGGTCGAGTTTGGACTGGAATCGCAACGGTGGCTCGATCTCGAGCGGCAGCAGCTTCTCACGGCGGCCTATCTGCCGACACTCCAAGCCCACGACGCTGAATTTCAGTTCTTCACTCCTGGCAAATCGGACCTGCTGCCGATTCCCCAGGCAGAGATCAACCTTAACCCGAATGTCACGCAGAACCCCGGCTGGTAACTCGTAAGAGATTGGACGGCGCGGAAGAGCGCGCCGCCCAATACCAGCGTCGCTACAACGTCTCCAACAGCCAGACATCCTCGTCGAAAATGCAAATTCGTGTCGTCAGGTTCCTTGCGGCGGTTGTTCTACTAAATGCGTGCTCGAACGCCGCCGCTGTAAATCCCGGTGGGGGCGTTCCGCCGTGCACGTTCAAAAACCCAATCGCAGCCGGACAGGATCCATGGGTCGTGCGGGAAGGGCAGTCGTATTACCTGGCGGAATCGAGTGACAACGGAATCTGGGTGTACAAGTCTTCGTCGCTTACGTCGCTGAAGCAGAACGGCGTGAAAATCTGGAGTGCTCCGACTACTGGTTGGAACCGCACCAACATCTGGGCTCCCGAGCTTCACCTGATCGACGGTACCTGGTACGTCTATTACGCCGGCGGAACGAGTGGTCCACCGTTCATCACTCAGCACGCAGGAGTGCTACGGTCGACTGGCGGCCCTCAAGGGCCATATGACGATGTCGGAATGCTCTACACGGGCGATGACGTCCAGAACCAAACGGGGAACGTGTGGGCGATCGATCTCACGGTCGGCAAGATCAACGGCCAACTCTACGCCATTTGGTCGGGATGGACCCAAAATGCGTCCACCGATCGCACAACCCAAAACCTCTACATAGCACGCATGTCCGATGGAGCCACCATATCCAGTAACCGGGTATTGCTGGCGACGCCAACAGCAGCCTGGGAGCGTGATACTGCTCTCGACCTGGAGGAAGGCCCTGAGCTCCTCGAACACGCGGGGCAAGAGTTCATTGTCTACTCGACCCACGCGTCCTGGTTGCCGGACTACGAGCTCGGGCAGCTCCGCCTGGTGTCCCCGACTGCCGACCCGATGGATCCGGCCAACTGGACCAAGAGCAACGGCCCCGTGTTCAAGGGGACGGGAAGCGTGTACGGAGTCGGGCACGCGAGCTTTACCACATCTCCGGACGGGACCCAGGACTGGATCGTGTACCATTCGAAAGTCGATCCTTCGCCCGGGTGGAATCGGGACATCCGCACCCAGCAGTTCTCGTGGAATGCGGACGGATCCCCCAACTTCGGGACGCCTGTTGCGGCCGGCCAATCAATCACGCTCCCCTCTGGTGCGTGCAGTAACTGAATCCCGCGTAGAATCGCAGAAGCACTTCGGTTCGACTAACTACTTCTAGAACGCGCGGTGGGCTTGTAGATTCCGCCCGAGAATCGAGGCTGGACACGCAAAAGTCCTTGGCTGACCGACTCCTGCCCCCGTAGCTCAGGTGGATAGAGCAGCGGTTTCCTAAACCGTTGGCCGGGTGTTCGAGTCACCCCGGGGGCACTGGCTTATTGAGCGGACATGACGAGATTCTGCTTGAAGCGGCGCTCCGAAGGGCCGAACCTCCAACAATTTATCCAGCGATGACCAACCCCAGCATTCCGACAAAACGCCTCGGCGCCGATGAAGAGTCATTTACCGAATGGTTCATGCTTCACAAGCGGGAGGTGTCATGGGCGGTCATAGCCGCAGCGATACTCGTTATGGGCTACTGGTACTACGAGCGTTCACAAGCGCTGAAAGCACAGCGTGCCGAGACCGCCTACTTTCAGGCTCGCCAATCCGCGGCGGTGGGGAATCTACCCCTGGCGGTTTCTGACCTGCAAAAGGTCGCGACACGGTACGAAGGAACCAGAGCCGGCGCGCAGGCTTCCATGACTCTCGCGCAGGCGCTCTACCAGCAGAAAAAATACAAAGAGGGGATCGCCGCGCTGAAAAAGGCGGAGGCGAAGGCGCCGTCAGATTTCCGGCCGTCGATCCACATATTGGAAGCCGACGGGTACGAGGAGCTCAAGGACTTTCTCGCGGCGGCCGAGCAATACAAGGTCGCGGCGACCGAATCCAAGTATCCAGCGGACAAGGCCCAATACCGGGCGGCCGCAGCTCGGGACTACATGGCCGCCGGAAAGTCAGACGAGGCCAAGGCTATCTGGACAGAGTTAGCCAAGGACGACACGGGTCCGATGGCAGCCGAGGCCAAGGTCCGGCTCGGAGAGCTGCTTGCAAAGCCGATGACTGTCTAAGCCAATAGGCGTGGCATTAGAGAGCGGGCCACGAGCGATCGTGGCTCTTTTTCTATCTGGCTCCCTGCAACCTGATCTCTCTCGAGGGCATATGCGTATAAGATGTATTATGTAAACTACATAGGGTGGATAACTGTGGAGAAGTAGCAATGGCCCATTCCTCCTCTTCTTAAGCCCTCCACCAGCAGAGGTTTACAACCCAAGGGCTCGAAATGACTCGAACGATCTTACCAGCGCCAGCACATGGGCCCTGAAGCGACAGTCTGTCAGTCGATATCGCGGAGCATGCCTTCGAAAACGATCCTTCCCTCTCCACGCAGCGACGCTAGCCAAGCCTGTCCCTGACGCCGAAGCGTCACCACCAAGGGTAGTCCGGACCTGGTCCACAAAGTGGTTTCCTGCGTCGACTCGCCCCAACTCGAGAGCATGATCGCAGTCGCTACAGCTCCTGTCCCACAGGCCAGAGTCTCGGCTTCCACGCCTCGCTCGAATGTTCGGTAAGTGAACGTTCCATCGGCACGTCTGGCGACGAAGTTCACGTTTGCTCCGTTGTCCAGCGCTGGGTGGTTTCGCAGCTCGGCCCCCCTGCCTGTTACGTCGGCAGCCTCGATTTCCTCGATCTCGACTACCACATGAGGGACGCCGGCGAGCGCGTAGCCAAGTCGGGCCTCTCCGGGCTTTGCGCCCAGGTCGCTCGCGTCCGGCCTTACCTGGGAAACTGGTTCCAGGTCGACTTCAGGAAGGCCGTCGCGAATTCGGGCCGGCAACGAACCTGCAGCGGTGTGTAGGACGAATCCCCCGGCCTGAGCCAAGCCGAGCGTCACAGCCAGGTTGGTGCTGCATAAGCTCGCGTTTCCGCATAAGGCGGCTTCCGAGCCGTCGCTGTTATAGTAGCGCATGCGGACATCACCACCCGGCGCCTTCTCCAGGAAAACGACCCCGTCGGCGCCGATGCCGGTGCCCCGGGCTGACAAGATCCGGATCGTCTCCGGGTTCTCGATCTCGCTCACCTGTCCGTCAGCCGCATTGAACACGACGAAATCGTTCCCCGAGCCAGTCATTTTGTAGAAGCGCTTCAGCCCGCGATGCTGCGCCATCAGATCCTCCCGGTGAGACTCCACCAGCGCAGACGCCAGACCATCCAAATTGCTTCTCGCATGATCCGCTTCGACATCTTGCTGACGCCTTCGGTGCGGTCCACGAAAATGATCGGTATCTCGACGAGGCGAAAACCTCGCTTCCAGACTCGGTAGGACATCTCGATCTGAAATGCGTAACCGTTTGATTTGACGGAGCTTAGATCGATGGATTCAAGTACATTCCTGCGGAAGCACTTGAATCCGCCAGTGGTATCGAAGATCGGCAGTCCTGTGATCGCGCGCGCGTAGATGTTCGCGGAGTAGCTGAGGAACAGCCTGCTCATGGGCCAGTTGACGACGTTCACGTGTCCGTCCTGGTACCGGGATCCGAGAACGAGATCGGCGCCCTTGATTGCCTCGAGGAACTCTGGTAACCGCTCGGGATTGTGCGAGAAGTCAGCATCCATCTCGAATACGAGGTCATACTTCCGGTCGAGAGCCCAGCGGAAGCCGGCGAGGTAGGCCGTGCCGAGACCCAGCTTGGACTCGCGATGGAGGATGTGAACCCGCGGATTGTTGGCCGCGATCGCGTCGACGATCTCTCCCGTTCCGTCCGGAGAGCCGTCATCGACGACCAGGATCTCGAGTGAAGCATCCTGTGCGAGAATCGATGGGATCAGGCGGGCAATGTTGAACCGCTCATTGTAGGTCGGAACGATGACCAGGGCGCGGTCAGCCAAGGGCTCTCCGATCGCGCCACGCGCCGGCACCGAGCAGCAGGAACCCGAGGAGGATGGCGATCCAGGTGATGACCTTTCCCCTTTCGTAGCTCGGGCTCGTGAAGTCGAGGTGGACGCGCCGCGCCCCATCGGGGAGCTCGACGCCAATGAAGGTGAAGTCCGCACGGCCGATGGCCGCCGGCTTGCCATCAACGGTCGCCTTCCAGCCCGGGTAGTAGTTCTCGGAAACAATCAATGAAGCTCCGGCCGGCGCGGGCGCACTGAGATCGATCGTGACGGAGCCGGGCTCGTAATGGCTCACGGTGGTCGTCACCGAAACCGGCGGCGGAAGGGTCTGAACTCCAGCGGTCGCGCGAACCTTTGCAGACGTATCGAAGAGAGCCGCTCGAGTCACCTCGAATCTCGGGTTAAGGATGGTCGCCAGCACCTGGTCGTCCGGAGCCTTGACGGCAACGGGTGTCAGCCACGAGTAGGGGTTGGCCGCGTTCAGTCTGTACAGATAAAGGACATCGCCCGACGCGTTCCTAACGGGCCCTTTCGCGAGAACAAAAGTTGGCAGGAAAGGAATCTCGGGAATGTTGGTCAACAGATACTTCGTATTGGTCAGTTGTAATACGTTCGGGTTGAACAACTGCTGAGGGTTGGACCCCCCTCCGGTCAGCTCGTTGTACCGGCCAATTTGATTGCCGTGATATCCTAGAACGTTTCTTATCCTGTGCGTCATGAGTGCATCGCCGGTCAGGAATGCATCGGGCTGAGCGGGATGCTCGAAGGGTGCGGCCAGAACGCGAACGGGTTGGGACTCCGCTTTCAGCACGTCGACGATTGGATCGCTCGCGTAGACCACCTTTGCCGGCGGAGAGAACATCCAGTAAAGCCGTTCGACGCTCCATAGATCGAGCGCCATGAGCGCGGCCAGGCCCCACGCCGCAGTTCTGGTAGAGATTCCTCTCCGAAGTGTCGCCAATCCAAGCGCAACCGCGAGGGCTACGAATGCGAACGAGCGCCACGCTCCAGCGATCAATGAGCCGCCGTTCGCGCGAACCGCGTCGAGCTCTCTGTCGTCGGCGAAGGTCGCGGCGAAGCTGGTGAGCGCGCCCGTCGAAGCCAACAGCGCGATCACCCCCGCGGCTATGAGCCAGCCGATCAAATACTTCCGCTTTATCTTCCCTTCAAGAAAGCGCTCGGCGCCCGCACAGGCGAGAATTGAAATCGCGAGCGTTCCGATAAAGAAAATCGTCGCGGGCGCGCGGAAATACTTCGTGCCGGGAATGATGGCGTAAGGGATGTGATAGAACGGCGTCGCTCCGCCAAGGGACCAGAGCACCGTCACCAGGAGAGTGACCGACCAGAAGATGATCTGCTTGCGACGCGAATCCGATCGTAGTCCGAAAAAGGCTGCGCCGGCAAATATCAGAACCACAGCGCCGACATAGTCGCTATGGAGATGAATCCCGTTTCGCCCCCAGTAGTTATTGAGCAAGCCGGAGAACTGAGGCAGGTACGCATTCAGCAGCTCCTCCGGAGGCCACGCATAAGAGGTTGCGACGCTGTAGTCGGCGAGCCCGCCTGCCCTGGGAGACCACGATACGTATTCTCGGACCGCAAGAAATTGCACCGCGCCGATCGCCATTCCGACAATGACCGCACCAAGGGCTGCAGCAAGCCGCCTGAGCGCTGTGGGTCGCGGGATATTTTGGCCGTCCACTGACGAGAACGCGAGAAAGAGCGCGTAGGCACCGCAAGCGAGCAGCGTGTACTGCAGCAGCTGAGGGTGAGGAGCCAGCACGCAGAGGCCGATCGTCAGAGCGAAGGCACCCCAGGTCCAGTTCTTTCCTTCTCGCATTCCCCGATGGAGGAACCACAGCGCGAGCGGAAACAGCGCGCTCACGAATAATTTGCCGTCGTGTCCCGGGGAAACGTAGGATGCGATTTGGCCGCTCATCATATAGGCGATGCCGCCGATGAGCGCTCCATAAAATCCGTAGCCCAGGACTCGCAAGAAGCCGAAAGTGAAGAGTCCGGCGAGGAATACGTGGATGATGAATCCCCACGTCATCGCCACGTCGGTCGGGAGGACCATACGAAGCAGGAACGTCGGGTAGAAGATGTCTCCGTGCATCGCCGCGATGTACGGCATTCCGCCAAAGAGATACGGGTTCCATAAGGGGAAATGACCGGTTGCCCTTAGTGTGCTGGCGGCGAATTCTCTAAACGCGTAGCCCGCGATGTACTGGTCGCTGTATGGATTGACGAGAAACTTTCCCGCCAACGCAGGATACGCGAGCGCCAGGGTCAACAGCGCGTAGACCAGCGACGCCCAGGCAAATGCGAAGCGCGGCGCCGAAAGCGCCGCGAATGTGTTAGCGGACTCTGTAGTCGATCTGGACTTCTCTCGAGGCTGTGCCATGAGCGATCAGCGGGACAGGGATTTTCTGGTGGCGCCCGACGCGACGTAAAGCCCGCTCGGCACGAGCTCGACGATGGTCAGCCACAACCGAGCCGCGATCGCGACGAGTGCCGCATCCGCTTCGTTGGCGAGGCCGAGTTGTGTCATGAAAGCCGCCAGCGTGAACTCTCTCACACCCAGACCGGCCGGCGCGATCGGGGAGATGAAACCCAGCAGGTACGCAGCGGTGTAAACTGCGATATACGAGGAAATTTCGCCAGGCGAAGTGCCGAGCAATCCGCGGACGAACAGCTGGAACGCGAGACCGTAAAGGAGCCACGATAGACTGCTCGCAATCGCCGCCGTCCAAATGCTCGTCGCGGGGACAGTCGGCGGCAGAATGTCCTTCCCTATCAGCCCGCCGATCCACACAGCGAGTGGCGGAAGGAATTTGGGCGCGCTGAGCAGGATCACGACGAGCGCGACAACGCTGATCCCTACGAGGATGGGCTGTCCCAGAAGTTTGGCGCCGGTCACCATCACGATTGCGGTTCCAGTCGCGAGGCTTACAGTCTGCATGATCACTGACGAGCCGGCGGCAGCAAGCGCTGATAGTCCCTGCCCTCTAGCCATTACGCCCATCGCCGTGAGCGACCAGATATTTCCCGGGACGTACTTCCCAAGGTTGGAGAGGAACCAGATTCTCGCCGCTTGAGGAAAGGGCAGATGCGAATCCCAGGCGCCGAGCACCCGACGCCAACCTTCGATGAGTAGCCCGTACGCCACCAGAACGAGAATTGTTGCCGCGCCGATCCATTGCCATCCGAACTGGATGTGAGAGATGCGGGGCTCGACTTTAGTCCATTGAGTCGCGAGCGAGCGGACAGCAAAAAACAGTACTAGTGCGGCGAAGCTCCACTGCGCCAGCCGGAAGACCCTACGACGCGTGAGCGCCAATTACTTGTTGGTATATGTCTGCGTATCGCCGGGCTGCCGACTCCGGCGCGAACGCAGATAGTGCGTAAAGCCGCCCCGCCCGGCCGAGGTCACCCCCGCGGCCGTCGCGGCCCAGCAAATCGTCGAGTGTCCTGGCGAGTGCGGTCCGATCGCCGGCCGGAACCAGCAGGCCGGTTCGATCGTGCTGAATCACGTCGCGAAGCCCTCCGGAATCAAAAGCGACAACTGGTGTCTCGCACAACAGCGCCTCGACGGCAACCAGACCGAGTCCTTCCTCGGACGACGGAACCACGAGGGCCGCGGCACTCTGGTAGAGTGCCGGCAATCGGGATTGGGCGAGCTGTCCGTGCCAGCGGACTCTCGTCCCAACGCCGAGCTCGCGAGCCAGCGCTTCCAGCGAACTGCGACTTGGTCCATCGCCGACAATGTCGAGCGATGCCTGCGTCTTCATCGCGGCGAGTGCGTGGAGCAAGTGTTCGACGCCCTTTTGCGGCATGAGTCTGCCCACGAAAAGAAGCCGGTGTCCGTCGCGAGATGTGCCCGGCAGAAACAGGTCAGTCGACACAGGCATAGGCGCAATTATCGGATTCACATCCGGTGCGAGCTCTTGCGTCCTGTCCTTGAGCCAACTCGAAACCGTAGTGACCGCCGCTGAGTGCTTGAGGACGTGCCCGAACAGAGGCTTGGCTACGCCGACGGAACGCGCGAGGCGTACGTCAGTGCCGTGAAGCGTCGTGACGAGAGGAATGTGCGAGAGACCGCCGACCCAGGTACCGACGACCCCGCTCGGGAACCACCAGTGGGCGTGTACCACCTGCGGCTCGAAATTCCGCCTGGCCCGCACGGCGTGAACGAAATCCGCGCCGAGGAAACCGACGAGAGCAAACTTTGCCGTCCACGAGGATGCGACGTCGCCCGCCATGTTGCCGGTGTAGGCGAGCTTCTCGAAGCGTCGCGGCGCATAACGAAAGCGGTCGACGGGAATGCCCTCGATCTCTTCGGACGCAGGAAGCCCGGGTGCCGCCGGCGCCACGACGTGGACGTTCACATCCTCGGCGCGCAATGCGACTGCCAGACGCAGGATGAACGAGCCGGCGGCGTCCCCTTCCCTTCGCGGAAACGAGTGCGTGAGAAACAATACGTTCATGAACTATCTGGTGGTCGTCGTGTCGCGTTCCCGCGAGAGGTCTTCGATGCGCGCGCGGAGCTGGCTCAATTCAGCGCGCTGAGCGGCGATCATCTCTCCAAGGAGACCCGTCGCGAAGAGCACGGCACCCACGGTGACACAGGTCTCGACCAGATTCACGAGTGGGCGAAAACCAACACCCCCGATCACGCGCCATAGTATGGCAACGATTCCGACGATCACGCCAATGACGAACAGCACCGCTCCCAACAATCCGAAGAGGAGGAGCGGCTTCCTCGCAAAACGGAGCTCGAACCAAACCGCGAGCATGTCGAGGACACCAACCGGGATACGTCCTATCCCAAACTTCGACTGTCCGGCATTTCGTGGATAAAGCGGCACGGAGACCTCCGACAGAGAAAAACCATCGGCTGCGGCCATCACGACCATGTAGCGATGCCAATCGGGCCGATTCGGAAGTGCGTCCATGACTTCGCGCCTGTACGCCTTGACCGAATTGAGATCGCGAACACCGACCTTGAACAGCGAGCGACTGAGCCGGTTGTAAATTCCGGAGACGAAAGCCTTCTCGTATTTCCCTTCCTTGTAGCCGGTGACGATGTCGGACTCACCAGCGAGGATCGGGGCGACGAGTCGCGGAATGTCTTCCGGCTTGTACTGCAGATCCGCTGGATAGAACACGAGAACACTGCCGCGCGAATTCAGATAACCCGTGCGGAGGGCATCGGCAATTCCGCGCCTCACCCCGTGCCGCACCGGTCGGAGAAAGGGATACTCGGCCGCGAGCCGCTGAAGCACATTCCAGGATTCATCGACAGACCCATCATCGATGACGACCACTTCATATCGACCGGGCGTCGGGGCAAAAGCGAGGCGTGCCTGCTCCATGAACAGCGGCAGGTTTTCGGCTTCGTCCTTGGCGGGGACAAGCACGCTTACCTCGGGACGACTCGCCGCAGGCTGAAGTTGGGACCCGCCCTTCAGGCGCTGTGCCGCTTCAGCCTGCGACAACGACGTCATACGCGTTTCCGCATTCTGGCTGAAAGCACACCAAGCTGATCCCGGTATTTCGCCACCGTGCGTCGCGCGATCTGAACCCCGCTTTCGCGAAGGATGTTCACGATCGCCTGGTCGGTGAGCGGGTGCTTGGGATCCTCTTCCTGAACGAGCTTCTGGAGCTGGGCCTTGATGCCCCGGGCCGAAACGTCTTCGCCATCTGAGGTAGCGAGACCCGAGGAGAAAAAGAACTTCAGAGGGAGAACGCCGCGTGGAGTCTGCACGAACTTCTCGTTGGTGACTCTGCTAACCGTGGATTCGTGCATGTTGATGACCTCCGCCACCTCGCGAAGGGTAAGCGGCTTCAGGTACTGAATTCCCTTTTCGAAGAATTCGCGCTGCCGCTCCACGATGTAGTTCATCACCTTGAGCATGGTCTGCCGGCGCTGCTCGATTGCCTGGATCATCCAATTGGCCGAGTTGAGCTTGTTGGAGATGAACTCCTTGTTCTCGCCGTCGAACTTCTTCTTGTCGCGCGCGATCTCCTGGTAGGCACGACTCAGCTTGAGGCGTGGGAGATTTGCGTCGTTGAGGAAGACATGGTACCTGTCGTCGATCTTCTCTACGATCAGGTCAGGAATGATGTAGTTGTCATCGCGGGATCCGTACTGGAGCCCGGGTTTAGGATCCAGCTTGGCGATTTCGTCGGCGGCCTTTTGAACGTCTCCGGCGCTGATTCCGAACCGTTTGGAGATCTCGCTCCACCGGTGATTGATCAATTCCTCAAAGCAATCGCGAACCAGGCGGTACGGTACGGACTGTTCCAGCCCGGCTTCCTTCAGCTGAAGAAGGAGACACTCGCGAAGGTCCTGCGCACCGACTCCGGGCGGATCCAGGCTCTGGATGGTGCCGAGCATCTTCTGTCCTTCATCGGGCGTATAAAGCGGAAGGTCGTCGGTCTCGCGGCCAGCTTCCTCAGCCGCCTTGGTGACCACCTCGTTCAGCGCGCGGACTATATCTTCAACTCCGCAAGCGAGATAGCCGTCGTCGTTAATGTTGCCTATGAACTCGTCGGCGAGGAGCGTCTGTCTTGGAGTGAGCTCGAGGAGACTAACCTGATCGCGGAGATGGTCGCTCAAATCGCGCGTGGCGACCGTTACCGGCTCGAAGTATTCCCGCTCCTCGTGTTCCTCGCGGCGACCACCAGCCGTGTCGAAGCCGTCGAGTAAGATCTCCTCCCAGTCGATCTCGCCTGCCCGCTCGTCCTCGGGCTCGGTCTGCGCCGGTTCTTCGGCCTCTCCTTCCTGCTCCTCCTCTTCATCCTCTGCCTCGACGAGGTCAAGGAAAGGGTTGTTCAGGAGCTCCTGCTTGAGATGCTGCTGGAGGTCCAGCAGAGGCATGTAAAGAAGATCCATCGCCTGGTAAAGGCGTGGATTGATCTTGAGCTCCTGACGGAGCTGAGTCGATTGGTTAAGACCCGGCTTCAAGAGGCGGTTACCTCGTCCCGTTCGCGGGAGAAGCGCTCGCGAAGCCGCGCAGTGAGTGTTGGACCAAGATAGATGTCGGCAACTGTGTCATCGAAAACGAGCTCTCGCACGCTTCCGGAAACTTTAACCTGTCCATCGAACATAATGTATGCGCGGTCTACGATGTCGAGTGTCTGCTCGACGTTATGATCGCTGATCAGAACGCCGATTCCGCGGTGCCGGAGGCCGGCGACAATCGTTTGAATGTCGTGTACCGCGATGGGATCAACACCTGCAAACGGCTCGTCGAGCATCATGAATTTCGGGTCGGTGACTAGCGCGCGAGTGATCTCGAGCCGGCGGCGCTCGCCACCGGAAAGAGCGTACGCCTTACTCTTGCGCAGACGCTTGATACTGAGCTCGTCGAGGAGCTTTTCCAGCCGTTCCGAGCGCTCCGCCGGAGTCAGCGGAAGGGTCTCGAGGATGGCCATGATGTTGTCCTCGACCGAGAGCTTTCTGAAGATCGAAGGCTCCTGGGAAAGATAGCCGATTCCGCGCCGAGCCCGCTCGTACATGGGAAGTCGGGTGATGTCTTCCCCGTCAAGAAGGATCCGCCCTGACAGGGGGTCGATCAGCCCGACAATCATATAGAAGGTTGTCGTCTTCCCGGCTCCGTTCGGACCAAGCAATCCCACGATCTCGCCCTGCTGCAAACGCAGGGCGACGTCGTTCACGACTTTGCGACCACGATAGATCTTGGTGAGCCCTTCGGCTTCGAGGACGCTTCCGCCGATCAACCTCGGTTTTGGAGGTGTGGACAGGGCGAGGCGGGAATGCTCCCCGGTCTCGCGCATCGCTTCGGCGAACTCCGCCCGGTGCGGCGCAATATCCTTCCAGAGAGTCGGAGAAATCCGGACCACCGCATTGTCGCGCTCCACGTCGCCGTCCAACGGGAGCAGGACGCCAGATTCGACGAGTCGAGGAAGAACCGATGTCGCGAGGTAAGCCCGGACCTCATCCTGGCCCAGCCTTCCTGCCTCTCGGCCAACATCGAGACCCTTCGCGCGGAGCGCGCGCAGGTAGTCGTCGCGGTAGTTGGCGGCAATGTCCTTGACTGTCGCGGACCCATTTGCGTCAGCCGCCCTGACCACCGCATGCAGCGCCAATCCATCGAGGCGATCGGTTTGCGACCGGCTGTCCAGGATTTGCCGGATGCTCTCCGGAAGATTGCCGTCGCCGGTCATTTCATGATACCCGGCGGCGGCTTCACAGGTACAACTGGTTTTGTGTTGGCCGGGGTCGGTGTAGCAGCGCGGGGCGCAGTTGCGGGAGTAGCCGGCTTCACCGCCGGGGGCTGGGTCGCCGGCTCGACCATTACTCCAGTGGCTTGGTCGTTCACAGTTACTGTCGCGACTTTTCGGTCTTCGAAATCGATTTCGATCACCCTGCCTCGTACGTAATTGACAGTCGGCTCATCGGCCGGTCCCTTCGAGCTCTTCATCTGATAGAACGACCTGGCGTCCGCGAGTGCGACAATTTGACGGACGCGCGGCTTGGTCGTTGTGTCGGTCGGGGGGATCGAATCGAACCGGGCAATGATGGTGTCCCCGCTCATCCAATCTCTTTGTTTGGAGACGACCCCCGAATCGGGATTGCTTTCCGCGTACGCCTTACGCAATGCCCGGACCTCGCGGACGCGCTGGTCGGGCATGATGGCGTCAATCGAATCCGCGACTATCTCCCGTTCGGGCGAAATGGCGTGTGCTCGCGTGGTTCCCCAGGCCATGGCTCGGTGCAGGCGATTGCTGGTGACTCGCAAATCGATGCTGTCTGCAACCAGCTCGAGATCCTGACTTAGCGCGTGACCGTTCGGTGTAGCAACTACGCGCTCCACCTGTTTGTTTCTCGAATACACGTCGATGATGCCGCCCGTGAGAGTGAAGGTGTGTGCTCCCACTCCTTTCACAGAAGGGCCGCGCATCAGCCTCGCGAAATCGCGACCGCTGTCGAGAAAAGCAGAATCACCGGTCGCGAGAAGATCGGGACGGGTGATTTGAACGCGTCCGGACGCGTAGACGAGGCTGTCTCCTTCCATTGCGATCTGATTCGCCACGACGTATGCGGTGTCGGCGGCCTTGCCCCTACCCGTGGTATCCCTCTGTATGAGACTCACCGTAGGACGTTGGGGCGCAAACATCCGCGCAAGCGGCCGCTGAGGAGTGCTCCGATAATATTCCGCGATTGGCCCCCTCAACGTGCTGCCATTCGACGACACCGCGACGACGTTGCCTTCGGCGTGCAGGTGGTCGTCGTTCTGATAATAGGTCATGGTGTGCGAATCGACGGTGAGGCGCGGCTCGCTGTAATGCACGCTGCCAATCAGGTAAAGCATTCCCTGCGCGCCATAGTATTCGGCGCTGTCGGCGACCAAGGTGTTTCCCTGCCCGATACAGTGGGCGAGAATTCCACCGCCCCAGAAGCTGTTCTGGTTGCCACTGGCGTCCTTCCGCAACCACGCCCGAGTGCCCGCCCGATTGGGGAACTCGAGGTCGCAGCTACGTGGAAGATTCTGCGCCGCGGCGTTGGAGGCGAAGATCAATGTGCAGCAGCAAAGCAGAAGAGTTCTCACGACTCAACGCTTCGGCGTTGAGCTTGCGGCCGGTGCCGTCTGGATTGGCCTCGGCGCCGACGTTGCCGCTGGCGGTGGCTGAACTGCCTGTGTCGAAACTCCTTTCGCCATACCGCTCGCTCCTTTCAGGATCTGGATGTTCTTCATGTCCGGATCCGATCGAAACCCGACTCCTTCGAGCCGGCGATTCGGTTCTGTGAGGACAAAGGCGCTATCGCTCGAGATCTGATTGATCTGCTGATTGTAGTTCAGCTCGGGCGTGGTGAGGCGCCGGCCATCTTCCGTCACAACCACGACGTTCTTTCGCGCCACCATGTTGTTCGTGCGGCTGTTGTACCGCCCCTTCTCGGACGTGAGCAGCGCGTTCTTCGCGCCGGTGGCTGTGAAGAACGTCGTGTGGACTTTCTCGAGCTCGATCCTCGTATTCTCGTCAAAGAAATAGGCGGTGTCTGACTGGAGCAGAGCGCGGTTGAGCCCCTTGTCGGTGAGAACGAACCTCATACCGTACATCACCTGGTCAGCAGAATCGGCGAGTGGCGAATGCGCTGCGACCGGTGGCTGCTTCTTCTGGCTACACCCGACAACTGCGGCAACTGCATACACGCACACGAGGACGCGGCGCACTAGACAACTCCAGCGCGCATCAGGTCGTGCAGATGGATTACTCCGACGATCTTCTTGTCAGCGCCGAGCACCGGCATCGCGATGATCCCATGCGTCTCCATCCGATATACGACGGCACTCCCCAGCTCGTCGGACTGTGCGAGTTTCGGGTTTCTGTTCATCACCTGTGTCACCGCAATGGGAAAGACATTTTCCTCGTGTTCCATCAGGCGGGAAAGGTCGCCTGTAGTAATGACACCTGAAACCGTTCCATTCTTACCAGTGACGACGGCGATACCCCTCCGCTCCGCGAGCTGTACGACTGCTTCTCTCATTGTAGCCGATTCCGGAAGAACAGGCAGATCGTCACTCACCATAACGTCCGACACTCTGGTCAGCAGCCGTTTTCCGATCGAGCCACCAGGATGCAGACGCGCAAAGTCATCGGCATCGAACCCTTTTTCTTCCAGCAGTGCGATCGCCAGCGCGTCGCCAAGAGCCAGGGCTACGGTGGTGCTCGTGGTCGGAGCGAGGTCGTGCGGACACGCTTCTTCTTTCACCCACCCATCGAGCGCAACGTCGCTGTGGCGCGCCAGCGTGGATTTCGCGTTGCCAGTAAGTGAAATGGTACATACACCAAGCCGCTTCAAATGGTCGAGCAGGCCGAGGACTTCCGCAGACTCCCCACTCTTCGAAATCAGAATCGCGACGTCAGACTTCCCGACAATGCCAAGATCCCCATGAACGCTGTCGGCGGGATGCAGGAAAGTGGCGGGTGTTCCGGTGGAGGTAAGGGTGGCGGCGATTTTTCGCCCTACGAGTCCGGACTTCCCTACTCCCGACACGATCACTCGGCCTTCGGACCGCGCAATGCTCTCGACCGCGCGCGCGAACTCGTCGCCGATGCGCCGCTCTGCTTCGCCGAGCGCTTCGGTCTCCATCCGGAGTACCCGCCGTCCGCGCTCGACTATGTCCTTGTGCGTCATCGGTTGATGCGCGCCCAGATGTCTACCGCGCGATCCATCAGCGCGCCCATCTCCGACAACGGAATCATGTTCGGACCGTCGCTCGGAGCGCAGTCCGGATCCGGATGCGTTTCGAGAAAAAGACCCTGAGCTCCAGCGGCTATCGCGGATAGCGCGAGAACGGGCACGAATTCCCGCGCTCCGCCGCTAGCGCCGTCCGGACCCTGACCCGGCTTCTGAACGCTGTGAGTCGCGTCGAAGATCACCGGTGCACCGCACGCCTCTCGGAGTCGGGTGAATGAACGCATATCGACGACGAGGTCACCGTAACCAAAAAAGGTACCGCGCTCAGTCACGGCGATTTCGCGCGAGCGACCGTTGCCAGTGCCACGAACTTTCTGCACGGCGCCGCGCATTCCCTCCGGCTGAAGCCATTGACCCTTTTTCACGTTAACCGGTTTCCCGGTGGCTCCGGCAGCCTCGAGCAAATCCGTTTGCCGGCAAAGGAACGCCGGAATCTGCAGCACGTCGACGACGCTGGCCGCGGGCGCGCATTGGTCGGGAGTGTGAACGTCGGTAAGGACGGGAAGTCCGGTAGCTTTGCGGACGCGTTCGAGGGCGGCTAGTCCTGCGTCCAATCCAGGTCCGCGCGCTGCGTTTCTGTTAGACCGGTTAGCCTTGTCGAAACTCGCCTTGTAGATAATTCCACCTGGAACCTTCTCGGCGATCCTCGCCAGCGCCTCGCCCACCCTCAGGTTGAGATCGTCGGTCTCCAGAACACAGGGGCCGGCGATGAGGAACAGTTTGTTCGCGGGAAAGAGTTCCGCCACGCTATTCCGCCGTCTCTACTGAAGTCCGTTTGCGGCTACCTCGTGCCGGCGACTTCGCCTGCACTGCTGCGGCGATGAAGCTCGCGAAGAGAGGATGCGGTCGCGTTGGGCGCGATTGAAGCTCCGGATGAAACTGACATCCGATGAACCACGGATGCGTCGGCAGCTCGACAATTTCGACCAGCGAGCCGTCAGGAGACAACCCACTCAGGTTCAATCCATGCTCGATGAAACCGTCGCGGTACTTGTTGTTGACTTCGTACCGGTGTCGATGCCGCTCGCTCACCTGAGGTGCGCCATAGATCGCGGCCGCCTGGGTTCCGACTCCCAGTCTGCACGGATACGCGCCGAGGCGCATTGTGCCGCCCATATCAGTGATGTGCTGCTGGCCTTCCATCAACGAGATGACCGCGTTGTCGCATTCCGGCGCGAACTCGCTCGAATGGCTGTCGGAGAGACCCATCACATTGCGCGCAAACTCGATGATGGCGGTCTGCATGCCGAGACAGATGCCGAAGAACGGCAAGCCCGACTCGCGCGCGTAGCGTATTGCCTCGAGCATTCCCTCCACGCCGCGAACGCCGAAGCCGCCCGGAATTAGCACGCCGTGAAACTCACCGAGCAGCTCGCGAGTCTTTTCCCGGCTCGTGAACAGGTCGCTGGCGAGCCACGACACCTCCACACCGACATCATGGGCGATTCCGCCGTGAATTAACGCTTCCTGGACGCTCTTGTAGCTGTCGATGAGGCCCGTGTACTTGCCAATCACGGCGATCTTCACGCGACCGTGCGGGTGCAGAATCCGCTCGACCATGCCTCGCCACTTGGAAAGATCCGGGGCCTTGCGGCCGAGCAGACCCAGTTTGTGCATCACCCGCTCGTCGAGACCCTGCTCGTGAAAGAGCAAAGGAATCTGGTAGATCGAGGGAACATCCCTGCTCTCGATCACCGCACCGAACTCGACGTTGCAAAAGAGCGCGATCTTGCGCTTCACTTCTTCCGAGAGCGCGCGCTCGGTTCTGCAGATGAGGATATCCGGCTGAATTCCGATTTCCATCAGCTCGCGCACGGAGTGCTGTGTCGGCTTGGTCTTCACCTCACCGGCGGCGGCGATGAATGGGACCAGCGTAAGATGGATGAAGATTGCATTCTCGCGGCCGATCTCGTGTCTGAACTGCCGTATGGCCTCGAGGAATGGCAGCGACTCGATGTCGCCGACTGTCCCGCCAATTTCAACGATTACGACATCGCTCTCCGGAGCGAGACGCTTCATGGCGCCCTTTATCTCGTCCGTGACGTGCGGAATCACCTGGACCGTGGAGCCTAGGTATTCGCCGCGACGCTCCTTGGTGATGACGCTGAGGTAGATCCGTCCGGTAGTGATGTTGTTTGCCTGGGCCAGCGAGCGGTCAATGAAGCGCTCGTAGTGACCGAGATCGAGATCCGTTTCGGCGCCGTCATCCGTAACGAACACCTCACCGTGCTGAAACGGCGACATGGTGCCCGGATCAACGTTCAGGTACGGATCGAACTTCATTATCGTCACCCGCATTCCGCGTTCGACCAGAAGTCGTCCGAGAGAGGCAGCAGCTATTCCCTTTCCGAGCGAAGAGACCACTCCGCCCGTAACGAAGATGTAGCGCGTCTGTTGGCTGGAACTACCGGACATTTGTCACCGCTCCCTTCATAAAGGCGTCCCAGTGCGCATTGGCGCGCTCCAGGTCTTCTTCCGTGTCTATTCCACTTGCTGGTGGCTCATTCGTTACCGCGACTCCGATTGGCAATCCGGCAGCCAGCGGGCGCAGCTGTTCGAGGCGCTCTATCTCCTCGAGCGGATGGGGCGGAAGAGACACCCACGTCTTGAGCGCCTCCCGCGAGTATGCATACACTCCAATATGCTGCAATGTACGCTCGGCCAGCCTCCCGGAATCGGCCCGATCGCGCAGAAACGGAATTGGCGCGCGAGAGAAGTACATCGCGCGCCCATCGTCGGCTATCACGACCTTGACGAGGCTCGGTGTATCGAGGATCTCCGAGCTCGCGCGTGAAGCGGCGGTGCCAAGCGGAAATTGACCTGTCGCAACAAGCTGAGCCGCGCCGTTTACCGCTCCTTTTCCGATGAAAGGTTCATCGCCCTGAACGTTTACGATGGTGTCGTAGCCCATGAACCGCTTTTGGGACGCGACTTCGGCCACTCGTTCGGTTCCCGAAGCGTGGTCGGATCGGGTCAGTACGCAGTCGGCGCCTGCCGCCCGAACCGTCTTTGCAACGGATTCATCGTCGGTTGCGACGACGACGCTATCGGCGACGTCCATTTCTGAGATTCTTTGCCATACCCGGACGATGAGAGGGAGTCCGGAGAGGAGGCGGAGTGGCTTACGGGGGAGGCGCATTGCGCCGAGGCGCGCCGGAATGACCACTAGCGTCCCCATCACCCGCCCATTTTTGCGCGACACAAGGCAAAAGTCACGCTCAGTAATATACCCACCGGGTATGGACCGAGCAAACTTTTTCTTGTCTACATCGGAAGTGAAAGTCCGAACGAAAATGCCGACTTTCGCGAGAGTGGCGAGCGATTTCGCGCGGGATCGATACTGAAATCCACGCGGAAGAGGCTTACGCCTGCCCCGACACCAAGATTCTGGATGAGGGCGGGCAAAGTTCCGATACCTGCGTTGCCTGCCGAATATCTCAGTCCTATGAACGGGCTGCCAACTATGGGTAGCTGAATGCGATCGATTGGGATGACATAGTCTGCTTGCACGTACAAAAGTCGATCCCCGCCCAGCGCGAGCAGGTTGACCGTCGCAAGGGTTCCTGAACCGCCGAGATACCCGAAACGCTGCGGTGGAGCAGTGCTGCTCGTTCCGAGCACTGCATGCCCGAGAAACGAGAAAGTCTGGGACCCAAACGTCGGAAAATCAACTTGCGCATGCAGCGTTGTCTGGGTGAATTCACGTGGGAGTAGCGCGCAAGCTGCGTCCGACGGAAATCCCGAGCAGTCTGCCCTGAGTGAGCTATTGAACGAATGCTCCAGCGTTGCATCGACCTTTGCCTCTACCCCGCCACGGGAGAGCTGAACGCCTGATCCCGCGAGAAATGAGCTTATATGGCCCGTCTTGACTCTGGGATTTGCCCGCTTCATGTAAAGCGCGCCTTTCCTGCCGAAGAAACTCCACGGAGACTTTGGTGGGACGATCGAGCCCGTCGACCAGTCGCGCTCGAAGTTGCCACCGACAAAGGGTGTCAACGTAAGCACACCCGCCGTGAGAGTATGGGTGAAGCGCGCGGTCGCCCGATCGGTGCGATAATAATTTCGCGAGTCGCTGCCCACGCCGAGAGCGGCCAGCGAATTCGCAAGATCAGAGCGGATCCACGAGTCGTTGGTGAAAGTCCCACGACCGACGTACAGCGTTATCTCGTTTGCATCACCGGGGCGTGCGAAGCCTTCCAGCGAAGGATCCCATTTTCCCAAATTGGAGCGGTATGTCACCAAAGCATCCAGCTGCAATTTCTCTTCGCCCAGCGTGAGCTTGGGCCCCCACGGCAGCGCGAGTCCGTTGACGCGATCATATGACGGGATCCGAAGCCCGACTCCCAGCGGTAGCGAAATCGGGGACTCGTCGTACTCGACGTAGCCGGTGTCCGGAGCGCTCGACGTCGTGTCCTGCGCCGCCGAGACGGTGGTAAAGCCGATCAGGGCGCAAGCGGCGAGTAATAGAGCTTTCATTGAGAAATGCTGAGAAAGTTTCGCAGAATCTCCTTTCCATTCTGCGTTAGAATCGACTCCGGGTGGAATTGCACACCCCATACCGGGTACGTGCGATGCTTCACGGCATGTATCTCATTCGGGTCATCTTGGCTTCTCGCCACAAC
This sequence comes from Gemmatimonadaceae bacterium, assembly GCA_034666285.1. Lineage (GTDB taxonomy): Bacteria > Gemmatimonadota > Gemmatimonadetes > Gemmatimonadales > Gemmatimonadaceae > UBA4720. The sequence goes on from JAXDME010000265.1 coordinate 26,979, forward strand.
CTCGAGATCGTTCGGAAGGGATTTTGACTCGATCACCAGCGAATGGTAGCGCATCACGAGAAGCGGACTCGGGATGTTCGCGAAAATCCCTTTACCATCGTGGGTCACACGCGAAGTCTTTCCGTGCATGAGCGTGCGCGCCCGCACAACCTTTCCCCCGTAAGCTTCTCCAATCGCCTGATGTCCGAGGCAGACGCCAAGGGTCGGGATTGTCCGCCCCCATTTCCTGATGGCTCCAACCGTGATTCCGGCTTCAGCGGGTGTGCATGGACCGGGCGAAATAACCAGACGCGTAACGCCCATTGATCCGATGTCATCGACCGAAATCTCATCGTTGCGCTTTACTACCGGACGCTCCCCGAGCTCGCCGAGGTACTGGACCAGGTTGTAGGTGAACGAATCGTAGTTGTCGAGGACGAGAAGCATAGGTAATTCTAGCGGTTCACCGTCAGCCGCGGGGGTGAAATTGCTTGTGAACGCTCCGCAGATATTCGCGATCGATGTGTGTGTAGATCTGTGTGGTTGAGATGTCCACGTGTCCCAACATCTCCTGGACCGCTCTCAGATCAGCGCCTCCCTCGAGCAGATGTGTCGCGAAGGAATGCCTGAGCGTGTGTGGCGAAACTGGTTTCGTAATTCCTGCCTGCCGGACATATTTCCGGAGGATTTTCCACGCGCCCATCCGGGACAGCGGCTGGCCACGGGCGTTGAGAAAAAGGACGCCCTTCCCTTCACCTCTCTCCAGTGACGGGCGGAGCTCGCGAAGATATATGGCCGTGGCTCCGATTGCTTTTCTTCCAATCGGTACGAGCCGTTCTTTCGATCCCTTTCCGAAGACACGAATCAGGTGGTCCTTGAGCATTACGTCTCGCACTGTAAGCGAAATCCACTCCGAGACGCGAAGGCCTGCGCCGTATGCGAGTTCCAGCATGGCGCGGTCGCGGAAGGCGAGCGGCTCGTCCAGCGACGGCGCCGCCAACAGCTTCTCGATCTCTTCGACGCCGAGCACTTCCGGAAGCGTGCGCCAGCGCTTGGGTGTCTCCAGTCGCTCGCTGGGATCTCTGACCACGAGACCTTCTCCGAGAAGGAACTTGAAGTAGCTGCGCACCGCGGAGATGTTCCTGCGGATGGAGGCGGGGGCGAGCCCCAGGTCCTTGAGATGGTAGACGTATTCCCGCAGTGCGCGCGTCCCGACTTCGCTTGCGGATGCCGCACCTTTGACAGCAACGTACGTCACGAACCTCGCGATATCGAGCTTGTAGGCCTTGCTGGTCTGGACGGACGCACCTTGTTCGAGCGCTAGAAAGTCGTCAAACCGCTCGACGTAGAACGCGCGGGCAATTGCGTCGTCCGGACCTTTACTACTCACGTTTCTTTCCGCGCCGTTTGTAGAGCCAGATGGCGACTGAGAGCAACACGATGCCGATTGCAATTGCGCCGGCGACCTTGCCGGAACGAACGAGATAGTGCTGAACGACGTCCCAATTGTCGCCTGCTCGGAATGCCAGAAAAGTGATGAAGGCAAACCAGACCGCCGACGCTGTCGCCACTGACAGAATTACCTTACCGGCCGGAAGCTCCATTGCGCCTGCGAACGGCGGTACTATCGCCCGAACTCCCGGCAGGAATCGGCTGACAAAAAGCCCTCCAAATCCGTAGCGCTTGTGGAGCTGCTTGATCCGCTGTTCAGCGCCGGGCCCGGCGTATTTTTCCAGGCGACGCAAGAAAGCTTTGGAGCCGAAGCGGCGTCCCAGTGCATAAGTGATGCATGCTCCGGAGACGTTTCCGAGCCAACCTAGGAAGAACACGGTGAATGCGGACCCGTGGGCTCGGTCGGCGAGGAAGGCGCCGAACGCTATGACGGCGTCGGAGGGAAACGGCGGGAAGAAGTTCTCGAAAGCCGACAGGACGGCAATCGTGATGTATAGCGATCCGAGCGGCAGGTCTCCCAGCCACCCCGTTAATGACTGGAGCATTCGCTAGCGTTTCCCGATTAACGTTGCGACGGCGATGCAGGCGAGGCCCTCTTTGCGCCCGATCCAACCCATTCCTTCGTTCGACTTCCCTTTGACGCTCACGCTCTGCGAATCGATACCGAGTGCAATCGCCAGCCGCGCGCGTATTTCCGCTCGATGCGGCGCGAGTCTAGGTAATTCGGCGATCACAGTGACATCCACTTGACCAACCGCGTAGCCGGCGGTCGAGATTCGTCTAACTGCTGCTTCAAGCATACCGATCGAGTCGCGGTCCTTGTTCGCCGGGTCGGTGTCCGGAAACATCTCTCCGATGTCGCCAAGCCCGGCCGCGCCGAGCACAGCGTCCGTGATCGCGTGGCAGATCGCGTCTGCGTCGGAATGACCCTCGAGGCCAAGTTCCGATGGTATTAAAACGCCGCCGAGTGTTAGTGGGCGGCGGGGGGAGAACCTGTGAGAGTCGTAACCGATTCCCACACGGGGCTCACGCGGCATCCGCTCGTATTGCCGGTGGCGAATCGATCAGGGTGTAATCCTGTTTCCTGCGCGCGGGTGTGAACCCGGCATCCCGAATCAGGCGCTCCATCTCGGCGGTCGATGTGCGATTGGTCGTGTTTGCCGCGGAGACCACGTTCTCCTCGATCATGAGGGATCCGAAGTCATTGCACCCGAATCGCAAAGCGATCTGTCCGATTTTCATTCCCATCGTCACCCAGCTCGATTGGAGATTGGGGACATTGTCGAGGACTACCCGGGCGAATGCGACAGTGCGGAGATATTCCGTCGCGCCAGTTTTCGGCTGGCTGGACATCGTGGGTGTGTTCTCGGGCTGGAGGGGCCAGCAAATGAAGGCGGTGAATCCACCCGTCCGCGCCTGCACTTCCCTCACCCTCTGGAGGTGCTCCAAACGCTCGGCCAACGTCTCGCCAAGCCCGTACATCATCGTGACGGACGTCTTCATTCCTTCGTTGTGCGCGAGCTCCATGATCTCGAGCCAGCGGTCAGCGCCTGCTTTCTTGGGCGCGACGATATCTCGAACGCGCTGCACGAGAATTTCTCCGCCGCCGCCGGGAATGGAATCGAGTCCCGCCTTTCGCAGCTCGCGAATCACATCGATCGCATCCATCCGGAAAAGCTTGGCGAAGAAATCGATCTCACTCGGACTGAATCCGTGAATATGGATCGGATGATTGCGCTTGATGTAGCGCATCAGGTCGAGATACCAGTCGAACGGGATATAAGGATTATGTCCGCCCTGGATCAGAATCTGCACACCGCCGAGCGCTTTGAGCTCCTCGATCTTGGCGCCGATCTGCTCAAAGGAGAGAGTGTAGCCTTCGCCGTGTTTGGGCCTCCGGGCAAAAGCGCAAAACCCGCAGTCAGCTACACAGACATTGGTGTAGTTGATATTACGATCGATGATGTAGGTGACAGTACTACCCGGATGTTTTTCCTGGCGGACGCGATCGGCGGCGCTTCCCAGCTCGAGGAGCGGAGCAGTCGTGTAGAAATCCAGAAGCTCTGAAGTCTCGCTCATGCGGCGGGGAGGAATGTGAGTGTTCCGTTTGGAATGCGGCCGCGCTCGACGAGCCGCCGATAAAATTCGGTCAGACCAGCCAGGTGCGGATACGACAAACCATAGTCGAGACCCGACAGGTATTCCGCGCAAACGGAAAGTGCGACACCAGTGGCCTTATGGGCCTGTGCGGCCAGCTCGGGTAAATGCGCAAGTCCCCAATCGCGTGAGGCAATCAGGCCGGCGTGAGCAAGGAGAGCTTCCTTGACGTCGGTCCTGCGCTGCGCGACCCATACCGCGAACACGAAAGGCTGACCCGTCCACTCCTTCCACGTCCGACCAAGATCGTACACGAAAGGATACCGCTCGCGGTGGTTGGAGCCGAGCACAAGCGCTGCATCACCGATCACTAGTCTGGCATCAGCTTCGCTCACATTGTCGACAACGACGTCCTTGACTTCAGCATCGCCAGGGACGAATCGAGGACGGGCGTGCCACACGTTCTCGAATAGCAGCTCCAGGAGCGCAACGCTGGTCATGGAGCTGCGGCTCACGATGACGCTTCTGCCTCCCAGCTCGCCGGCTGGACGTCTGGAAAAAAGCATCACGCTTCGAACCGGGCCGTCGCACGAAATGGCGAGATCCGGCAGGAGAAGATAACGGTCGGCGTCGCGCGCGTACTCAACCGCGGAAACGACACTTATGTCGAGCTCTCCAGCTCCCATGCGCCGGTTCAGATCGGTGGGCACGCCATCGACGAGCTCGGCGTCGAGCTGGACGATGCCGCGATCGATCGCGCCGTAAACCGGGTAGCAGTTGATGTACGGAATCCGGCCGATCTTCATCACGCCGCCACCGCGCTGTTGTTGCGATCGAAGACGCGAAGAATGTTGTAGAAAGAGTCACGCTCCGCCGGGATTTTGCCCGCAGACCGAATGAGATCGAGGATCTCGTGCAGACTCAGGCCTTGAGCGGTGTGCGCGCCAGCTTCGTGATAGATCTTCTCACGAACCACCGTTCCCTCGAGATCGTTCACGCCGAAGGCGAGGGACGTCTGCGACAGGAATGGCGTGACCATGATCCAATGCGTCTTGATGTGCTCGAAGTTGTCGAGGAACAGCCTGCCGACCGCAAGATTTCGCAGGTCATCGAAGCCTGTTGTGGCGGTGCCCTGCCGACCGAGCTCGATTCCGAGCTCATTGTGGTCCGGATGATACGCGAGCGGGATATAGGCGAGGAATCCGCCGGATTCATCCTGCAGGTCGCGTAGCATTGCCAGGTGCTCGACGCGATCCTGAATCGATTCGACGTGCCCGTACAGCATCGTGCAATTCGTGCGGATCCCGAGCCGATGGGCGGTGCGGTGCACGTCGATCCAGTCCTCGGCAGCCAGCTTCTTGTCCGCGATCTCCATGCGGACGCCTTTGCCGAATACTTCGGCACCGCC
>JAXDME010000266.1:0-4344 GCA_034666285.1 Gemmatimonadaceae bacterium
TCGTCACCTGGCCAGGCTCTTTCGTTCGAGCAGAATCGATAGCGGTACGTAAAGCTCGTTCGGTATAGGGCCTCTCGAGTGTAGACAACTCCCGAAGCATCCCGCGGGCCATGAGTGCGTTCACATAGGTGTAAGCGATGTCATCGAGCGGCACGTACGCCGAGGCCTGTGCTGACAACGCTCTCGGCTTCCCGATCGCCACGAAAAGAACGAGGATGGAAAGAAACCCAATCAACCGAGCGTGATAGGAACGAGCCGGCTGACAGCTCCCGGCTTCAGTATTCGATGGGCCTAAGAAAACAGTCAAATCCAAACGCCGTGTATCCATGGCTTAGCGGTACCAGGGCGCAAAATTAAGCTTGGGCGTCAACTCGAGCGCCGGAGCAGGGAACCTGTAGTAACTGAGCGTGTGCTTAACGGACTTCCACCAGGGCGCCTGACCCGGCAGCTTCTCGGGATCGAAGTCGAGCGACAAAACGATCTTTCTCTTCGCTCTCTGAGTCGCGCCCGTTTCCGGATTGACCCAGTCTGTGATTGCGTGCCCCACTGAGAATCGAATGAAGGACGGCCAATATGGTTTGGCTTCATCCGGCAGAAGTCGATTCACGTCCGTCGAGAACCAGTACGTCTGTCCCGAATAGTCGAGCGATGGGCGCAGCTCGGCGCTGAGGCCGTTCCTGAGCGCCATGGTCTTGTGATATGAGATGGTAGGCTTGATCGCCTGCAGTGCGGGGTGCAGCTCCTGCATCACCGCCAGCGTTTGGCCTGTGGTATTCGCGATCATGTCCGCGTAGGAAAAGCCGTACTTCTTGAACTGTCCATCGAAGATCTCGATCTGAAGCTGAAACGCCGCCGCATAGGCGGCACTCCAGATCACAGCCTTCGTTTTGCTAACGCACGCCGCGCGCAACCCCAGGTATCCGAATCGGGCGAGGTGGTATCCGCCGAGCATGTGGCCGAACTTGTCCTGGTCGCGGAACTCCTGGTCCCAGTCGGCGTGAAAGAAAAAGTGCGGAGCGCGGTCACCCGACCACCATGCCTTCTTGAAGTAGTGATACAGGTACGCGTTCACGCCGACGAAACCGGAACCCACGCCGGTGCGAACCGCAGTGAGCTGACCGGAAGTCAGTGGGCACGTCGCGTTTGGAAGCGTAACCGCTGGTTCGCCCGGCAAAGCTCCCTGGGCGTGAGCAGTCGTCCCCACCGTCACGCCAACTATCAGCGCAACGACATAAAACTTTATGTGCGGCAATACTTCTCTCCGGTCAGTGACTTGAAGATGCGACCTTCGCCTTACGCCAGGGTGACGTCGGCCGTTCCGGCACTCCCGAACAGATCGTACGCCTCGATTACTTCGTCGATCGTGACGGTGGCGGCGCCGAGCTTTGCGACTTCCACGCCAGCGGCGAAGTTGGCGATCACGGCCGCTTCCGCGGGGCTCGCACCGGCTGCAAGCATCGTGGCAAGGTAAGCGGTAACAGTGTCACCCGCGCCGACGACGTCGTAGACCTCGCGCGCAGTGGTCGGGACGCGGCCGACTTCCCCGTCTGCCGCGATCAGCGCCATGCCCGCTTCACCAAGCGTCAGCAGGATGTGGTCGACGCCGAGTCGCTTGAGCGCGTCAGGAAGCGCATCGGAATGTTCGATGTCTACCGCGGCGCCCAGCGCGGACTCGAGCTCCCGGCGGTTCGGCTTGAAGATCGTAGCGCCTTTGTACGCGAAGAAATTTTTGTATTTAGGGTCAACGACGGCGGGAATTCCACGCGCGTTGGCGTGCTTCATCGCCATCTCGATCAGCTCGGGCGTCAGCACTCCCTTGTTGTAATCCTCGAACACGACCGCAGTGCCGTTGTCGATCGCCGTGATCGCCGCGTCCATCAACGCGACGACCTCGTCGCCCCTTATGTCGGCGTCTTCCTCTTCGTCGAAGCGGACAATCTGCTGAGACCGGGCGATGACGCGGGTCTTGGTGGTCGTGCGCCGCCTGACGGTCACGACGGACCGAAGGTTGGCGCCGAGCTCACGCAGCATCTCCTTCACCACCTGCCCCTCGGCGTCCTCCCCGACGGCGCAGACGAGATCGCACTCGGCCCCGATTGCTGCGACGTTCTGCGCGACGTTCGCCGCGCCACCCAAGGCGAGCTCCTTGTCGCGGATCCGGACGACGGGGACGGGGGCTTCGGGGGAGATCCGCTCCACGTCCCCCCGCATGTAAACGTCGAGCATCGCGTCGCCGATGATGGCGACGCGCTGCCTGGCGCCGTCGTTCAGCAGGTCGATCAGGCGGTCGCGGGAGATGGTTTCGATCACATTGGTTTCGTAGAGGGTTCAGGTTTCAACTGAACTGAACACGGTAGGAGGTGTCAGAGATGCATGGGTGCCAGGCACCGGGTGCCTACACCCGGACTTTACTACCGGCGTGATGTCAAAAGCAGTTGATCCGAATCCACACTAGAGTCCCGTCTATTTACCAGGGACCTGGAACCAGTATGCGCTCAGATCGCCGCTAGTAAAGTCTGGGCGTGCTAACCCGGTGCCCGACACCTACGCCACTGACGCCTCCCACCGTGTTCAGTGCAGTTGGAACCTGTCAGTTGAGAACTTAAATGCGGACATAACCCCGAGCAAACGGGCCTACCCCTTGCCTTGTCGTAGGGTCAGGCGGTACGCTCTCGACTCCCTCGCCCCATTCATTTGATCCTCGACAGTTTCAACGACGCGGCCAAACGTGGCGTCCATTCGCTGCAGGAGTACTTCGTCCTGGCAGGCAAGGCGCTTGGCTTCATCTTCGTCAAGCCGTTCTACACGGCGGACCTGTTTCAGCAGATGGATGTCATCGGCGTGGGATCCCTCGGAATCGTGCTCCTCACCGGGTTTTTCACAGGCATGGTGCTCGCATTACAGAGTGCCGTGCAGCTGGCGGCGCTTGGACAGACGGCTCTAATCGGGAAACTGATCGCGGGATCGATGGTGCGCGAGCTGGGTCCGGTGCTGGCCGGCCTCATGGTCGCGGGAAGAGTCGGTTCGGGCATCGCCGCCCAGCTCGGCTCCATGCGGGTTACTGAACAAATCGACGCGTTGAACACCCTCGGCACCGATCCGATCAAGAAGCTCGTGACACCAAGGGTTCTCGCGTCGCTGATCATGCTTCCGATCCTCACGATCATCAACGACTTCGTCGGAATCTTCGGCGGTAACATCATCGCGAAGTTCTACCTCGGACTTCCGACGGCGATGTACTGGAGGACCGTCTTCGAGCAGATGCTGTCGGGTGGTTTCACGCTGCGGTACGTCCCGAACGATTTCATCCAGGGACTGATCAAGCCCTTCGTGTTCGGAGGGATCATCTCCACGGTCGCTTGTTATCACGGGCTGAAGACCACCGGTGGCACCGAAGGTGTCGGGCTCGCAACGACCCGCACCGTCGTCGCCGCCAGCATCCTGATTCTCGTCGTGGACTATTTCCTGACCCAGGTCCTTCTGGCAGTGTTCACACCATGAGCGACGAAGAAGATCGCCGGAAGCCGTCAGAGCGGAGAGTTCCGAATCCGAAGGACGAGACTTCGATGCCTCGTCGCGCGCGGGACTCGGGTCGGGTGCGCGCTGCTATCCGCACCGAGCTGGAAGAGGTTGCCGATCAGAGCGAGAAGAGACAGCCCGACACGGACGCGGGGAAGCAGGTCATCTCTCTTCAGAATATCTCTCTCGCCTTCGAGGAGCCCATTCTCCAGGACGTTTCCTTCGACGCCAAGGAAGGGGAGACGGTCGTCGTGGTTGGCGAATCGGGCACGGGGAAGTCGACGATTCTCAAGCTGCTGCTCAGGCTGCTCGTGCCGGACAAGGGGCGCGTTGCGATTGACGGTGAGGACATCACGAATCTCACCTTCGATGACGCGCTCAAGGTTCGCCAGAAGATGGGAATGGTCTTTCAGGGCGCGGCGTTGTTCGATTCGATGACTGTCTTCGAGAATGTCGCTTATCCGCTTCGCGAGCATACCGAGCTGGGCGACGACGAGATCGAAGCGCGCGTGCGCGAGAAACTGACATTCGTAGATCTCGAGCCCGACAAGGTGATGGACCAAATGCCGTCGGAGCTTTCCGGCGGGATGAAGAAGAGAGTGGGCATCGCGCGCGGTCTCGCCAACAACCCGGAGATAATGCTCTACGACGAGCCGACATCGGGGCTCGATCCGCTCACGACCGCCACCATCACTTACCTTATTCTCAAGCTGCAGCGGGAGCTCGGGGTCACCAGCGTCGTCGTGTCACACGACATCCGGTCTGCTTTCCGCATGGCGAGCAAGATCGCGTTGCTTGCCGACAAGCACATCGGATTCTTTGGCA
>JAXDME010000267.1:0-5883 GCA_034666285.1 Gemmatimonadaceae bacterium
GCATCTATCTGCGAGAATATCCCGGCAAGCCGCTCGACGTTGGCGGTGTAGTCGCCCTTTCGCGGCTTGAACTGAACTACGACGAGATGAATAGAGCGATCCATCCTTCTGAAGTTGCCATGACGACGAGGTACAATCAACCGTTGCGCGTGCTCGCACTGGTGGTGCTTCTGCTGGGCCCCGCGCTGGCGCGCGCGCAGGAGTCCAAGGCGTCAGACACCGAACCGTGGACGATCGTCCCGGTCCCGCAAGCGTCGCTTGTTCTCGCACGCGACGGCTCGCTCATCGGCGAGATCGGCAAGGAGATTCGCACCAGCGTATCGATCAAATCTCTTCCGTCTTACCTCCCGCATGCATTCGTTGCGGTTGAGGACCATCGCTTCTACCAGCACGACGGAGTCGACGTCGTCGGAATTGCCGGCGCGCTCAAGGACAATATTTTCGGTGAGCGTCGCGGAGCGAGCACGATCACCCAGCAGCTCGTCGGCAACATGCATCCCGATCTGATCGATCGCACCGACATGAGTCTCGGCAGAAAGCTCAAAGAGCAGTCGGCCGCGCGGGAGATGGAAAGGCACTACGCAAAGGATCAGATTCTCGAGGCGTACCTGAACCAGATTCCGTTTGGACACGGGTGGTACGGCGTCGAGAGCGCGGCGCGACATTATTTCGGGAAGAGCGCGTCCAGGCTCTCGCTGGCGGAAGCGGCTTCGCTTGCCGCAATGCCGAAGGGGCCAGCCCTGTACGACCCGCTTAGATATCCGGATCGCGTGAAGCAGCGTCGCAACGTTGTGCTCTCACTGATGGCCGATCAGGGCTACATCACCAGGCCCCAGGCCGCGAGCGCGCAGGGAGCACCGCTCGTTACACTGCCGAACAGCGGCTACTCGGCGTACTCACCGTGGTTCGTGGATGTCGTGCGCGTCCAGGCACAGCGAGCGGGGATTCCCGTCACACAGGGCGGCTTTCGCATCTATACCAGCCTCGACCCAGCGCTCCAGAACGCAGCCGTCAGTGCCTTGCTCGAGGAGACAGCGGCGGTCGAAGCACAGCCGGATTATGCGCATCCGAAATACTCGCCAGGCTCGCGCACGGCGCCGACGAGGACGACAGACTACCTGCAGGGGATGATCGTTGCCCTCGACCCAGCCTCGGGAGATGTTCGCGCGCTCGTGGGTGGACGCGATTACGCAGACTCACAGTTCGATCGCGCAGTCGACGGGATGCGCCAGCCCGGTTCGTCGTTCAAGCCGATCGTTTACGCCGCGGCAATCGCGGACAGCATCACGCCGAACGCAATCTTCTCCGACACCGCTCTCTCGATCTCCTTGCCGAATGGTACTGTCTACCGTCCCGAGGATTCCGACGGTCAGTATCTCGGACCGCTCACGCTGCGTGATGCGCTCGCCAGATCGCGCAACGTCGTAGCTGTTCAGCTTGGGATGAAGCTGGGAATGGACTCTATTGCGAGTCTCGCGCGTCGCATGGGCCTCAGCTCGAAGATCGCGCCCTATCCATCGAGCGCCATCGGCGCATCGGTGGTGCAGCCCCTCGATCTGATTGCTGCCTACACGACGTTCGCGAACCTCGGAACCCCGGTGGAACCGCGGTTCATATACCGTATAGAAGACCGGAATCGCAAAGTGGTGCTTGCCCGCGAGGTCCAGGCCCTCGCCCCCGCCCTGGACCCACGTGTCACCTACGTCGTCCGCGACATGATGCGCGACGTTGTCGAGCGGGGAACAGCGTCGAGCATCAGGCGCTATCTGCCAGCGTCCGTGCCGGTGGCCGGAAAGACGGGCACCACGAACGATAATTCCGACGTCTGGTTCATCGGGCTCACTCCTGATCTTGTCGCCGGCGTCTGGCTCGGGTTCGATAAGCCGACGTCGATCACGGCGGGCGCCGCCGGCGGATCCATGGCGGCGCCGATCTGGGGGAAGATGGTCGCGCGCTACTACGCTTCGCAGCCGCAGCTGGTTGCCTCTCACACCATCGAGCAGTGGAACCCGCCCCTCGGCGTCATCATGGGCGATTTGGACCGCGCGACCGGGGAGCTGGCAACCGACCAAACCCCAGCAGATAGGCGATACACGGAGTATTTCGTGGAAGGAACTGAGCCGCCGGCATTGCGGGCGGACCCATGGAAGCTGTTTGGCTGGGGGCCGATAATCTTCTAGCGTAGCGGATTCCAATTCCCGCGAGTATGTTCGCGACCCACCCAGATTTCCGCGCATTTTCGGGGCGCTAGTCAGTAGTGAATAATCCTGCCGCAGCACTGAACGATGAAGAGGCCGGTCTCGTCATCCGCATCCGCGGAGGCGACGAGGGCGCGTTCGAGGCCCTCTACCTCGCGCACCACGACGAGCTGTGGCGATTCGCCTATTCCTACGTGCGCTCTCGGGATGTCGCGGAAGAACTAGTGCAGGACGTTTTTCTCGCAGTCTGGGGAACGCGCGCAACCTGGGAGGTGAACACACGCGTACGAGCGTGGCTTTACGCATCCGTTCGGCACCTCGCGCTCAACCACCTCCGACACGAGCGAGTCGTCGCCAGAACGATCGGTATAGGCACCCGTTCCCTCGAAGCTGGCGAACAATCACCTGGAAGCGCTCAGATCGATTCGATGACAATGGGTGAGCCGCCGATGGACCAGCAGCTCACGCTGGAGGCTGAAGAGCTTGCCAAGGCAGTCGGTCGGGCTATCGCCTCGCTTCCCGAGCGGCGGCGCATAGCGATGACGCTTCGCTGGAAGCACGACATGTCCTCGCTGGAGATTGCCCGGGTTCTCGGCACTACCCCGGAAGCGGTGCGAACCCTTCTGACCCGCGCTCGCACCGACCTCGCCACCCTGCTGGAGCGCGCCCGGCACTAGTCAGTTTCGCAGCGGAGTGTAACGCTGCGGCTGCTCGCGGTACGTACAAAGGTGGACCACTCCCAAAACGACCCTCTGATCCCACAGAGTCGTGGCTGATCGCGCGCCCGGCGATGCCGTCGACGCCGAGCTGCTTGATCGCTATCTCGCGCACGAGTGCTCGGAGGGCGAGGTGGCGATTGTACGCCGTCACCTCATGGCGCGTCCCGCTTTCGCAAAAGCGCTGACCGCCTTTTTGTCGGACCTGGAGGACGAACGGTCGCGTCCGGCTGCGCCTGACGCCCGGGCGTCGTGGATTCACCTGCGAAACCGACTGCACGAGATAGACGACCATTCGCAGCATGGTCCCGGTGGACCGCCGGACGCCAGGCGGGCCACAACTCCGGAATCGCGCCATCTCTTCACGCTCCTTCCGTCACGCCGGCGGGACTCGGGTTGGCGGCGAATCATGTTTCCTGCGTTCGCTGCCGGACTCGTGGTCGCCGGAGCGTTTGGTCTGGCGCGGCGCGGCAAGGTCCCGGTCCAACCTCGACCCCCAGAGACGTTCGCTACCGCCAACCGGGAACGCGCCGAGCTGCGGCTGTCCGACGGGACGCGGATTCGTCTTGCTCCGGCGAGCCGGGTCGAGGTCGCCGGCGACTATGGCGAGCAACGTCGTGTAGTGCACCTCGATGGTCAGGGCTACTTCGAGGTAAAGCACGATGCGAGTCGACCATTCACCGTTTACGCGGGCGGCGTGATCACGCGCGATCTCGGTACCGATTTCGCCGTACGCAGTTACGCTGAGGATCGCGCCGTACAGGTGGTCGTTCGCAAGGGAGCAGTCGCCATGACCGGCGTTGGCCGCCTCGCCGCGGGCGATGTCGGTCGGCTCGGAGTCGATGGCACCGCAAGTCTCACCCGTGGTGTCGCCGTCGATTCACTTCTCACCTGGCTGGATGGGCGACTCGCATTCCACGACGCGCCTCTCTCCACTGTGCTCGCGGAGCTGCGCCGCTGGCACGACGCCGATGTGCGGCTCGCCGACCCCGCGCTCGGCCGTCTGCCATTCACCGGAGTTCTCACCGAGGCATCGCTCCCGTCGTCGATCAACCTCGTCGCAGCTACCCTCGGTCTCCTGGTGCGACACACGGGTGGCCGGTTCACTCTCAGGCGGATCGGTGGCCTGACGCCTGTTTCCCTCTTACCCGCCGCGGTGTTCCGCGCGCGATAACGACATGTTCACTCACTTTGTCCGTCACGATCACTCGCTCCAGAATTCGGGAGGAAGCTCCATGCGGTACGCATTTCGTTCGACCCTCATTGCATTGCTTCTCGCACTGCTCTTCAATCCTTCGCCTGCCTCGTCACAGCTGGTTACGCGACAATCCGCCTACGTCGTTCGCTTCGCATCGGCGATCGACGAAAGCGATGCGCCCGTGATGCTCAAACAGGCCATCACTGTTCATCTCCGCAAAGTGACCCTCGAGCGAGCGCTCCAGGAGATCACCGCTCAAGCGGGGGTGTCGCTCGCCTACAGTCGAGCCGTCGTCCCTGTTGATCGAATCGTCTCTGTCGACGTGCGCGACGGCTCGGTGCTGCGCGCGCTCTATCAGGTCCTCAGCGGAAGCAACGTCGAGCTGTGGGTCTCCACCGAGGGACACATGGCGCTGGTTCCTTCGTCCGCCGCGTCAGAAGTCGAGGCGAATGGCACCGTCACCGGACGCGTCACAATGGAGGGGACCAACGAGCCGGTTTACGACGCGACGATCTCGGTGAGTGGCACCCGACTTCGAGCGACAACCGGCACCGACGGTCGATATTCGATCCCCGGTGTTCCCGAAGGTCCTCACACGGTCTTTGCTCAGAGAATCGGATTCGGTCGCGATAGCACCACAGTAGTGGTCCGCGCAAACGAGTCGGCCACCGCGGATTTCGTCCTTCGTCAGGTGGCGGTCAGCCTGAATCAGGTAGTAACCATTGGCTACGGCACGCAGCGCCGTCGCGATCTCACCGGTGCAGTTGGATCGGTGACGTCGGATGACATTGCGCGCACGCCCGTGGTATCGGTGGAGCAGGCGCTGCAGGGCAGGGTAGCCGGCGTCCAGGTGACTGGAGGCAGCGGTCAACCCGGTGCCAGCGCAGCGGTCCGGATTCGCGGTGGCAACTCTATCGCAGCGGGCAACGATCCGCTGTACGTAATCGATGGTGTCCCGGTCGCCGCCAGCGCCAACGGAACGAACACTTACACGCTCGAGACGCAGGGAGTGAGCGGGCTCAACCCTCTCGCTGCACTGAATCCGTCGGACATTGAATCAGTCGAAGTCCTCAAGGACGCATCGGCGACGGCGATCTACGGCGCGCGTGCCTCGAACGGTGTCATCCTCATTACCACCAAGCGCGGTCGGTCGGGAGCGAACACCGTTACAGTCTCGGCGTATCATGGCTCGCAGAGTGTGAGACACCGCCTGTCCCTGCTCAATGCGCAGGAGTTCGCCGCCTACGCCAACGCGGCCCGTATCAACGGCGGCCAACCCGCCTTGTACACGCCGGCAGAAATCGCGGCGCTTCCAAACACGGATTGGCAGGACGCAATCTTCCGCACCGCTCCAGTCTCGAACTTCGAGACGTCCATTTCGGGCGGCGACAACGACACGCACTACTATGTGTCAGGCAACCTGCTCCGGCAGGACGGCGTCGTGCTCAACACCAATCTCAATCGCGGCTCCGTACGCCTCAATCTCGATCAGGACATCAGCAGCAGGTTCCGCGTCGGCAATCGCTTCACGTTGAGCCGGTCGCAGTCGCAGCTGATGCCGAATGGTGGCGGCGGCCAGGAAGTCTCGTCCGTTCTCCTCAACGCGCTGACTGCCCCGCCAACAATCGGTGTTCTCGGCTCCGGCTCCGAGTATTTCGTCGGGTTGAATCCGGCCAACGGTCGCACTTTCGCGAATCCGGCCGCCGCGGCCGCGCTGATCACGAACCAGGAGCAGCAGAACCGCTTCCTCGGCAATGTTTTCGCCGAATAT
>JAXDME010000268.1:0-3801 GCA_034666285.1 Gemmatimonadaceae bacterium
TCCTCCGCCTGTATTTCGGGCTCGAGGGTGGGCGCGAGCACACGCTCGAAGAGATTGGCTCTCTGCTCGGCGTCACCCGCGAACGGGTGCGTCAGCTTCGGGATCGCGCGTTGAAGCGGCTCCGCGAGGGCGATGTGGGCAGGGCGCTCGGTAGCTTCGCGGCATAAAGGCGTAACAGTGCAAAAAGGGACGAGCTAAGCTCGTCCCTTTTTTTTATGCCCGCGTTTGTCGAATTCGCCGCCCGCCGTTCGACGCCAAGGTAGAACGGGGCAACTCCCTAATCCTTACACGCTGCTCCAAGAGCAGGAGAGATCATGCGATTCCTGAGCATCTACAAATCAGTCGAGAGAAACGCTCCCCCCTCACAGGAAGAAATGACGAGAATGGGCAAACTCGTCGACGACGGGATGAAAGCCGGTACCCTTCTCGCGGTCGAAGGCTGTATGCCGAGTGCGACCGGGGCGCGCGTTCGCCTTTCCAACAAGAAAATAAAGGTGACCGACGGCCCTTTCACCGAATCAAAGGAGGTCGTGGGCGGCCTTGCCATTCTGCAGGCCAACTCGAGAGAGGAAGCCATCAAGCTGGCCAAGGAGTTTCTCGCTGTGGCCGGCGATGGGGAGTGCGAGCTCAGGCAGTTGTACGACGGGGATCCGAGCGCGAGCGCCTAGGGCCCCGGCTTAATGAAAACCACCGGCTGTCGCTGACTGCCGGTGGCTTCTACCGACCCCCTTCCGTTGCGAGGCCGTGAGTCCATCTTTGTGACATGATCAAACTGATCGACGTCTACAAAGCCTTCGGGGCCAAAAAGGTCCTCGAAGGCTTTTCGCTCGAGGTCAACGAGGGCGAGACAATGGTCCTGATCGGTTACTCCGGGACCGGAAAATCAGTTGCGATCAAGCACATCGTAGGGCTGCTCGAGCCCGATCGGGGAACGGTAATCGTCGACGGCGAGGAGGTGCCGAAGCTCCCACGCGCTGAGCTGTACGCGCTGAGAGCCCACATCGGCTACGTGTTTCAATTCGCCGCGCTATTCGATTCGCTGACAATCGGTGACAACGTCGCGATGGGTCTCCGCAAGGAAGGCCGGCTCTCCGAGGGCGACATCACGAAACGTGTCGCCGAGGCGCTTGATCTGGTCGATCTTCCGGGAGTGGAGTCCAAGTATCCGGCGGAGCTCTCGGGCGGAATGCGAAAACGGGTTGGCATCGCGCGCGCGATCGCGCGGCAACCGAAGTACATCCTCTACGACGAGCCTACCACGGGACTCGATCCCGTGACGAGCGCGATCATCGACCAGCTCATGATCCGAATGCGGGAAAAGCTCGGCGTCACGAGCATCGTCGTTACCCACGATATGCGAAGCGCATATACGGTTGGGTCGCGGATAGCGATGCTATTCGAGGGGAAAGTGCGGCAGGTCGGTACCGTTGACGAGATTCAGCACACGAATGATCCTGTGGTCCGGCAATTCATCGAAGGCAAGCCGGACCTGGACGCAGTGGAAGCCGGAGTCTAGCCGTGCCGGTGAGTGATGCCGCGGCGATGCCGACGCTCGTCGTCCACCTGGAACGCGAGCGGGCACGGTCTCTCGTCCGCGCCGCGTTTCCAAGGCGACGCTGGAAAATCATCTCGACTCGATCCGCAGAAGAGCTGGAGTCAGTATTTCGCCGCGTTCTGGTGGATGCAGCTCTCATCGACCTCGGCACGCCCGACGAAGATTTGTGGAAGGCGGCGGCATTTGCGGCGGAGTTTCCGAGCGCGCCGTTCTTCGGAATTCTCCCTTTCCGACCTTCCGACACGCCGGCGATCGCAAGGTGCTCTGGGCTGGGCTTTGTTGACTTCATCGTCGAGGGGATCGACGACAACGCCGCGCGGGATCTCGTGCTTCCTCATGCCTTTTCGACGCGTTTCCGGGAGGCCCTCGGAGAGCCACCGCATGCCCTCGGCCTAACGACTTCGCTGCAACGAAGCGCGTGGGAAGTGGTGGTCGCGCATTCGGGCCGCCCGGTGACGACGACCGCATTGGCGAAAGCCGTCGGGCTGAGCCGCGAACATCTGAGTCGAAATTTTGCAAAACCGGGTGCTCCCAACCTCAAGCGCGTGATCGATCTCGTTCGCCTCGTCGCCGCGGCGGAACTGGCCAAGAATCCTGGCCATGACATCAGGGACATAGCGCGGATTCTCGACTTCGCATCTTCATCTCACCTTGCAGTGACGGCCCAGCGGATCTTCGGCACTCGACCGGCATCGCTTGCCCGTCTCCGGACGACGGACCTCATCGATCGATTCGCGCAGGGGCGGACGAGGAGCCGCATCTGACTACCTCGGCGTCCAGATCGCGAAGCGACGTAGTCCACAGAACTGAAGCCGGGAGCCGAGAGCTTGTAAGCTCTGAGGGTAGTCAGCTAACGCCTACTTACAAAAATCGCGAGCGTGTTCCTTGATCGGGTTACCGCAACAGACCCCTGAGCCTGAAGCACCGAGCAAGGCTGAACGGCCCTGAGCTTACAGGCTCTCGGGTCCCGGCTTCAGTATCGTAAATGCAAGATCGGCTCGTGATGGCGAGGCCGCGGCCCGCAACTTCCAGAGCCTCCATTGTTGCCCCGAATAGGAGCTTGTGATAAATTTCACAAGCTAAGTAAACCCCTCCGGCCAGCGCCCAAAAGGCTCTTGCCCAGCCCAGGTTCAGAGCACAAAGATCATGGCCACTGAGACGA
The DNA here is from genome assembly GCA_034666285.1 of Gemmatimonadaceae bacterium. Lineage (GTDB taxonomy): Bacteria > Gemmatimonadota > Gemmatimonadetes > Gemmatimonadales > Gemmatimonadaceae > UBA4720. The sequence goes on from JAXDME010000268.1 coordinate 2,718, forward strand.
TTCTTCGCCCAGGCGAAATCAAGGACATACTCCTCCGCGAGATCGAGGCGGCGGACCTTCACGAGCTGGACGTCGAAGAAGTCGGGACTGTCCTCGAAGTCAAAGACGGCATCGCCCGCATTTACGGACTAGGCAAAGCGATGGCGGGTGAGATGCTCGAGGTCACCTCATCGGAAACCGGCGAGAAGATCACCGCGCTGGCGCTCAACCTCGAAGAAGACAACATCGGGTCAGTGGTCCTCGGCGACTACCTCCAGCTCAAGGAAGGCGACGAAGTACGCCGCACCGGACGCGTGCTCGAGGTTCCAGTCGGACAAGAGTTGGTCGGTCGGGTCGTGGATCCACTCGGCCGCCCCCTAGATGATGCCGGCCCGATCAACGCCAAGCACGCGCGGAAAGTCGAATCGGAAGCGCCTGGTATCATCGTCCGCCAGCCGGTGAAGGAGCCGCTGCAGACGGGAATCAAGGCGATCGATTCCATGATCCCGATCGGGCGCGGACAGCGCGAGCTGATCATCGGCGACAGAGGAACCGGCAAAACCGCGATCGCGATCGACACGATCATCAATCAGAAAGGCACCGGCGTCATCTGCGTGTACGTCGCCATTGGACAAAAGAATTCCACGGTCGCCTCAGTCGTCGAAAGACTTCGCCAGGCCGGCGCGATGGAGTACACGATTGTCGTCGTCGCTGGTGCCTCGGATCCCGCACCTATGCAGTACATCGCGCCTTATTCCGGCTGCGCGATGGCCGAATACTTCATGTACAACGAGGGGAAGCCGACGCTCTGCGTCTACGACGACCTGTCGAAGCAGGCGGCTGCTTACAGGCAGCTCTCACTCGTTCTTCGCAGACCACCGGGCCGCGAAGCATTTCCTGGGGACGTGTTCTATCTCCACTCACGTCTGCTCGAGAGAGCCGCGAAGCTTAGCGAGGATGCGTCAGTCGTCGACGGGACCAACATCCGAAAGCCGGGCGGGTCGCTGACCGCGCTTCCCATTATCGAGACGCAGGCTGGCGACGTGTCGGCCTACATTCCGACCAACGTGATCTCGATCACCGATGGCCAGATCTTTCTCGAGGC
>JAXDME010000269.1:0-3630 GCA_034666285.1 Gemmatimonadaceae bacterium
CCGGGTTTGGATTTTAGTGCCGATCCGAGTTTTGCGTAAACGTTTCTGAGATCGGCACCCTCACCGACCCTCACCCCATACGGTGGATTGCTCAGAATCCAGCCGGTTTTCCGGGCTGAGTCATCGAGGGCCGCGATCGCGCCGGAAACCGCCTCCCGCGAAAACCAGACGTTCTCCGATACGCCCGCCCGCTCTGCGTTCCGAGCGGCCGCCTGAACCGCCCCGGCGTCGCGATCAGAGCCAATGATCTCGCCCGAGAACTCAGTCACGGCCGCTCGCGCGCTTTCGAGAATTGTCTTCCAGCGCTTCTCGTCAAAGCCTGGCCATTGCATGAATTGGAAATCGCGCCTCAGTCCTGGGGCGATCTTCCGGGCAATCATGGCGGCCTCGATCGGGATCGTGCCCGAGCCGCACATTGGATCGAGCAGCTGCTCATCACCTTTCCACCCGCTCGCCAATACCATCGCCGCGGCAATAGTCTCGCGAAGTGGCGCCTTGGCGATCTCCTGCCGATATCCCCGTCTATGCAGCAGCTCGCCGGAGCTGTCCGCACTCACCTCACACTCATCGTCGACGATGCGGACAACCAATAATTGTCCGGACTCTCCACCGGATACGGTGTCGTGATCCGATGCATCCACTGTTTCAGAAGCATCCGCGTCCCCGTCATTCTCTGCAGTTGCCTCTATCACCCTCGATGCTGATCCGACGATCGCCGATAGTACCCGCTCCGCGACCGCATCAGAATGATAGAGCTTGGATTTTCGGCAGGTGACCCGCACTCGAACCTTGCCGTTCGCCGGCAGAAATTCCGCCCAGGGCAATTTCTTCGCGCGACGCTCGAGCTCGTAGAAGGTGCTGGCGTGAAAGTTTCCAAGTCTCACCAGAACGCGAGTCGCTGTCCGCAGCCAGAGATTCGACTCGTACAGTCGCTGCAAGCCTCCGCTGAACGCGACTCCCCCAATCTCCTGCCGCCCGCGAATCCCTAGAGCCTTGAGCTCACCGGCCGCGATCGATTCCAACCCCGGACCGGTCGACGTGAAAACCTTGAAGCTTGAAGAGGTAGAATCGGGCATCGCTGGTGAGGTTATGACACGACCCTCGTTGGGGTAAGTGGGGTAAACCGTCTGATTGGGGGAATGCTTTGTGCCTGTATCAGACCGAGTGTCGAAACAAATAGGGAAGCAGGCAGCCCGTAAGCTGCTGCAGGATCGCTTTGGTCACCCGGATTTCCGACCTGGCCAATGGGAGCCCATCAACGCGGTGCTCGGCGGCGAAGACGCCCTGGTGGTCATGCCGACCGGGAGCGGGAAGTCGCTGATCTATCAGCTGCCCGCCGTTGTGCTGCCAGGCCTCACGATAGTGGTCAGCCCGCTCATCGCCCTCATGAAAGACCAGCACGACAAGCTATCGGCGCAAGGCGTCAGCTCTGTCGCGATGCATTCCCACCTCTCCACTTCAGAAACTCGCGAGGCACACCGACAGATCGCCGAGGGCGAAGGAGAGATGCTGTACCTGACGCCCGAGCGCTTCAAGGACCGCGCGTTCTTCGAGCATCTTCTGTCGCGGCCAATCAGCCTGTTCGTCATCGATGAGGCGCACTGCGTCAGCCAGTGGGGACACGATTTCCGTCCGGATTATCTCTCGCTCGGGGGTATCGCCAAGCGTCTCGGCCGCCCTCCGATCTTGGCGCTCACCGCAACGGCCACTGCGCACGTGCAGCAGGACATCGTGCGTCAGCTCGGGATGGTCGATCCGCACGTGACGATCACCGGCTTCGCGCGGCCGAATCTGCGCTTCGAGGTAATTCGGACCGTCAACGACCAGATCAAGGACACGACGCTTCGACACGCGCTGCGTGATTTCGACGGGTCGGGTGTGATCTACGTCGCCACGGTAAAGGAAGCGGAGCGTTTGCACGATATGCTCGCGGAAGATTTCAAGGTTGGCTTGTACCACGGCAAGCGGCCGGCTGCCGAGCGCAAGGATGTTCAGAACCGCTTCATGGCCGGGGAGCTCAAGGCGATCATCGCGACGAACGCGTTTGGTCTGGGAATCGACAAGCAGGATCTTCGATTCGTGATTCACTATCACTTTCCCGGATCCATCGAGGCGTATTACCAGGAAGCGGGCAGAGCTGGACGAGACGGAGCGCCGGCAGTCTGTCGAGTCCTTTATCGTGTCGAGGACAAACGCATCCAGTCATACTTCCTTGGCGGGAAATACCCCGAGGTCCAGGAGGCCGCGCACGTCGCGCTTGCTCTGGAGAAGTACCCGCTCAAGACTCCGGTGCTTCTGGACGACCTCGTGGAGCTGACCGGAATCCCTTCTCGAAAAGCGAAGATCGTGTTCGCTTTGCTCAAGAGACATGGCCTGGTCCGCGAGCATCGCGGTGGAAAATGGGAGCGCCTGGGCGAGAATCTGTGCGCAGTGGATCTGAGCGCGGATCTGCAGGACTACGAGGAGCGGCGCGCAATGGATCAGGAGAAACTCCGCACGATGATCCAGTTCTGCCAGACGACGCAATGCCGGACGCGCTACATCCTCGAGCACTTCGGTGAGAAAGTCGATCCCGACTGGGCGTGCCACAACTGTGATGCTTGTGACGAGGCGGAGGCCGCCAGGGCCTCGGCGTAGAGATCGCGGTTCGACGTAGCCATCCACAGAACTGAAGCCGGGAGCTGTCGGCCTGTAAGCTTAGGGCCGGTGAGCTTTCGCGGTTGTTGCTGCGTCTGGCGCCACACGGCTACTCAAAGGAAAAGCCGAAAAGCGCTCAGCTTATAGCTCACGGCTCCCGGCTGCAGTTTTGTAGATACTAGTCGAAGCGCCCGAATCCGGAGTCCGGGGCAGTGCTACATTATTAGCCCATGAAAAACAGCCTGCCGATCAAACTGGCGCGGGGATCTTTCTTCCTCGTCCTCGCGTTTATCGCCGCGTTTTTCCCGCGCATGGTGCACGTCCCGGAGCCGCCGCTTCCGGAGTTGTCACTTTCCACGATCGCGACGATCCTCGCGCTGTTCATGCAGGGCGTGATCTGGACGAATATCATCATCAGCCACTACATCGAGCGGTCCGTCAAGCTCCATGTAACCGATGGCAGCAGCATCACGACGTTCAAGGCGCTCGGCGCGGTGGCGCGGCTCTTCATCTGGATTGCGCTTGGCCTCGCCGCGCTCTCGGCGCTGCATATCCAGATCAGACCGCTTCTCACCGGACTCGGCATCGGCGGTCTGGCCATCGCGCTCGCGATCCAGAACATACTCGGCGATCTCTTCGCCGCGATCTCGATCGTGATGGACAAGCCGTTCGTCGTTGGAGACTCGATCTCCGTCGAGAACTATCGCGGCAAGGTTGAGCACATCGGGTTGAAGACCACACGCGTGCGCAGCGAGTCGGGAGAACAGATCATCTTTTCCAACGGCGAGCTTCTCAAGAGCAAGATCAGAAACTACTCGCGTTAAACGAGCCGCGCCTCCACCTGAATGTCCACGTTTCCCTTGAGCGCCTTTGAGACCGGACAGCCTTCCTTGGTCTCCTTCGCGATCTGATCGAATTTGTTCTTGTCGATCTTCGGAACGGTCGCCTGAACATTGAGCTTCATAGTGGTGATGCCGAATCCGCCGGGAACCG
>JAXDME010000270.1:0-5166 GCA_034666285.1 Gemmatimonadaceae bacterium
GCTTCCGGACCTCGACAGCCTGAGCGTCGTCACGCGAGTGAACGGCGTCGAGCGGCAGAGGGGGAAAAGCAGCGAGATGGTCTTCTCGATCCCATCCCTCCTCGCCTACATCTCGCGCATAATGACACTGGAGCCCGGAGACTTGGTCGCAACAGGAACGCCCGCAGGGGTGGGTCCTCTGAATCCCGGCGACGTCGTCGAAGTGGAGATTCCAGGTGTCAGTCGCGTGACAAACCCCGTTCAAGAGAGCCGATAGTGCCTCCCTACACAGATCGTCTGCTCAGTCTGCCCGAGTATCCCCTCAGTGGAATCCCTGAAAAGAAGCGCGAGCTAATCGCGCGCGGAGTCGACGTCATCGACCTTGGCGCCGGCGATGCTGACCTTTCGCCTCCACCGGCGGTGATCGAACGACTCGCTACTGCCGCGCGTATTCCTACCATGAGCCGGTATGGATTCGCATTGGGCCTCGTGGAGTATCGCGAGGCGGTCGCGCGCTTCATGAAGCGCAGATTCAATCAGGACTTCAATCCGCTCAAGGAGATCATCCCTCTCATCGGTTCGAAGGAGGGGATTTCTCACCTCGCATTCGCCTACACCACGAAAGGCGACTACACGATCGTGCCCGAGCCGGGCTATAACTCGTACGTCGGCGGAACAATCCTGGCCGAAGCGACGCCGTACAAGTATCCGCTGCGTCCGGAGAACGGATTTCTGATCGATCTGGACAAGGTTCCGGCGGATGTTCTGAAAAAGACGAAAATTCTCTATCTCAACTACCCGAACAACCCGACCTCGGCGGTAGCTCCCAAGGAGTACCTCCAGGACATGGTTCGGCGTTGCAAGGAACTGGATATCCTGCTGGTGTATGACAACGCCTACTCCGAGCTCGCCTACGACGGATATGTGCCGCCCAGCATCTTCGAGATCGAGGGCGCGCGAGACGTTGCGATCGAGTTCCACTCCATGTCCAAGACGTACAACATGACGGGTTGGCGGTGCGGGTGGGCGTGCGGCAAGCAGGAGTTCATCGCCGGGCTCGCGAAGGTAAAGTCGTTCATCGATACGGGGACTTTCATGGGAATTCAGGCAGCCGCGGCAACAGCGCTGGATGAGTGCGCCGATTGGATTCCGTCGAACGTCGCGGAGTTCAAGAGACGCCGCGATGCGGCAGCCGATTCTTTTAGCGAAGCAGGTTTCCCCGTCGCCAGACCCAAGGCCACGATGTACATCTGGTGCCCGCTTCCCAAGAACATTCCGAGTGCGGTATTCGGAGAGAGACTGCTTCAGGACGAGGGCGTCATCGTGCTGCCCGGATCGGCATTTGGCCCCGGCGGCGAGGGCTTCTTCCGCGTCTCGTTCATCGTGTCGCCTGAAAGGCTTCGCGAGGCTGCGACCCGCGCAGGGCGAGTGTTGAAGAAGCTGGTGGCGCAGGCAGGTACCGATGACGCGCGTTCTGGACGGCGTGCGGAGCCGATAGCGGGAATGGCCCGCGCCTGATGATTTTCCGCCGCGTCGCCACCAACCCTGACGGAACGAGGAAGAGGTTTTCCAAGCCTTTTCTCGTTTCGTTTGGCGTGCACCTCGTGGTTGCAGTGGCGTTGATGCGGATGCTGATCGTGAACATGGACATTTCGCCCGACCGGAAGCGGCAGGCGGTTCCGGAAGAGCGCGTTGGTTTCGTGCAGATCGGTGGAGTGAAGACGCCGGTGCCCGGCAAGAGTGGCGGTGATGGAAAACCGTTGACGCCACGCGAAATCCATGTCGTCGCGCCGGTTTCAGTTCCGACGACTATTCCCACCCCTTCGGGTCCGCCAGTGAAGGCAACGGAAGAAGGGACGGGACCACTAGTTGGAACGGGTGGTCCTACGAGAGGGGTTCGTCCACAATATTCTGATCCCCGAGTCTGGGAGCCGCCAGGCGGGGTGGTGGTCAAGCCACAGACTGTAAAACAGACTCTCGACAGTCTGATCGCCGAAGGAATCGCGCCGTACAACGATTCGGTCGCTGCGGCTGCCCAGAGGCGTGATCCAACCGATTGGACGGTAGAGAAGGGCGGGTACAAGTGGGGCATTGACAGGAAGGCAATCCGGTTGGGTCCGGTCTCGATTCCCACGGCGTTGCTCGCGATGCTTCCGCTAAACCTTCAAGGCAATCCAACGACCATCCAGCGTGACCGCGCATTCGCATCGATGAATGCAGATATCAACTGGCACGCGCAGCAAGCGATCAACGAAGCCGATTTCATGAAGGCCGTACGCAGCATCCGTGAGCGAAAGGAGCGCGAGCGAGCCGCCGCGCTCTCCGGATCTTCCGCGCCAGCGAAGGACCGCTCAGGGGACCAAAGCCCCTAGGTTCGGTCTACAACTCCGGGATCAGGTGAACTGCGCGAACCCGACTGTATTTCCTCCCGGCTCGCGAACGTAAATCTCGATACTGCCGTAGAACGTCTTGTGTCGCGGCTTTACGACGGGCGCGCCGACAAGGGACTTCGCTACGTGATCGAGATCGTCGACCGTGATGAACAACGCCACGGAGTGACCCATCAGGTCACGCGCTGAGCCCGGCTGCTCGTCGATCACACTGGCCCGGGTCTGGTACATGATCTCCACGGCGCCCAGTTGCACGCTGGCGAAAATCAGTTTGCCGTCGGGTCCTGGAACCTGGTTTGTCACTGCGAAGCCAAGGCGGTCGACCCAGAACTTGACGCAGGGCTCGACCTCCTCGACGATTAGCACCGGAGTGAGCTGCTTCAGCGACGCACTGAGTTTTCCGGACGCGCCCTCAGAGTCCGCAGACATCCAAACCCCGAATGCTAAGGTTTACGACGGGAGCGTATTGCTGCCGCTATTCGCGTCGAAGCCGGGACGAAAGACACCGCACACAACTCCGAGCACTCCGAAATCCATTCCAGGCTGAACGGTGATGTCGCGATCCGCGGGGTTCGCGGCCTCGAGCACGACACTTCCGGAGCGGTGGGTGAATGTCTTGACCGTTGCCTCTTCACCCAGGCGCGCGGCTATGACATCCTGATCGCGCGGATCCTGCCGCGGGTTCACCATAACGTAATCGCCGTCGTTGATACATTTGCCCACCATGCTGTCGCCTTTGACCTTCAGGAAAAAAACATCCTCTGAAGGCACAAAGCGGCGGTCGATGGTGATGAATCCCTGACGATGCTCCGGGAGGAGCGCCGGCTCCCCAGCGTGGATCTTTCCGTAATAGGGAACGGGCTGGGTGCGCTGGGCGCCCCCGAAACCCAGGAGATTTACGCCGCGCGATCTCGACGGATCCCGCTCGATATAGCCTTTCTTTGCCAGCGACTGGAGCAGGTCAGATACTGTCTTCGTCGACTTGATCTTGAACTGCTTTCCGATATCCCGAATGCTGGGCTGGTACGTTCTCTCGGCGGTGAAATCGAGGAGGTAGTGGTAAACCGAGCTCTCGAGCTTCGTTAATGGCTCGGCCATCTGATGCGTCCTTGGAAGTGGCGAAACCCGTGTCGGTGCGAGTCCCGCGTTTTTTGTGTGTCAATAAATCTGTGTACGGAACCGTACGCGGTCAACACTTTCCTGTCGGTCCCAATTTTTGTTACGCGCCGAGCACCGAAAGTGCTTTGTCGATACGCCTAAGGGAAAGCTCTCGTCCCATCTGAAGCAACATCTCGAAGATTCCAGGACTTACGGGCAACCCGGTCAGAGCGACTCTGAGAGGCTGGAAAATCTTTCCGGCGGTCAGACCTCTCGACTCGGCCACCAGGCGTAGCGACGCCTCGAGCGGACCTGCCTCCCAGAGCGTAGTGGCAGCGAGGGCATCCCGCGTGGCGCGGAGAAGGTCGGAAGCCTCCGCCGGGTCTTTCCAGTTTTTTGCTACCGCCGTCGGATCGTACTCGATGTCTTCGAGAAAATACGGCCCTGCCTGACGAACGATATCGTCAATTGTACGGGAGCGCACCCTAAGGAGATCCAGAAGACGGAGATACCACTCGCGTCGCTCGACCAGCTGTTCCTCTGTCGCAAGACGCGCGGTGATGATTGCTGGAGTGACGCGTGGCTCGAGTTCCTCGAGCGGAATCATCGAGAGGTGCTGTCCGTTCATCCATTCCAGTTTTTTTGGGTCGAAGATCGCCGCCTTCTTCTGAAGACCATCGACGTTGAACAGCTCGATCATTTCCGGCATGGTCATCACCTCGCGATCGCCGCCAGGAGACCAGCCGAGGAGCGCGAGGAAGTTGAGCATCGCGCCCGGAAGAAGTCCGTAATGCTGATAGTCTCCCACCGCGGTCGCGCCGTGACGCTTGCTAAGCTTCTTTCCGTCCAGCCCGTGAATCATTGGGAGATGCGCAAACGTCGGCAGAGGAGCGCCGAGCGCGCGGTAGAGAAGGATCTGCTTCGGGGTGTTCGAGATATGATCGTCACCGCGCATCACCAGGGTGATTCCCATCGCGATGTCGTCCGACACCACCGCCATATTGTAAATCGGCGTCGCGTCCGAGCGAAGAACCACGAAATCCTCGATGTCCTTGTTGGGGAACGCGATTCTCTCGTGAACGAGATCATTCCACTCGGTGGTGCCTTCGGGGACACGGAACCGAACGACATACGGCTCTCCCGCGGCGACTCTGCGCTCGACTTCCTCGCTGGAAAGCCGGTCGCAGCGGCGATCGTACTTGAAGGCTTCCTTGCGCGCCTCGGCTTCACGGCGGCGCGCGTCGAGCTCGGCCTGTGTGCAGAAGCAGCGATAGGCGGCTCCCGTCTCAAGTAGTCTGCGCGCATCGGACTGATGCCGCGCGAGGTTCGCGCCCTGATAGACAACACCGTTGTCCCAGTTTAACCCGAGCCACTCCAGCCCGTCGAAGATCGCGCGAGTGCTTTCGTCGGTGCTGCGCGCCTTATCCGTGTCTTCGATGCGGAGCAGAAACTCTCCGCCGAATTTTCGCGCGTACAGCCAATTGAAGAGCGCTGTGCGCGCGCCACCGACGTGGAGGTACCCGGTCGGAGAAGGAGCGAAGCGAAGGCGCGGTTTGGTGCCGTTTGTCATCAGTGACTCGAAAATGAACAGCGGGCCCACACTGGATGCGCGGACCCGCCGAGCGGAGAGAGAGGGATTCGAACCCTCGATACGCGTTTCCACGTATGCCGGTTTAGCAAACCGGTGCCTTCAGCCTCT
>JAXDME010000271.1:0-2595 GCA_034666285.1 Gemmatimonadaceae bacterium
CCGTCGCCGCTACCGATCTCGCTCCCGGCGTGCTCTGGGTAATCTTCACTTTCTCCGGACTGCTGGGACTGCATCGCTCGTTCGGCGTGGAAACCGCGGATCACGCCATCGATGGCCTGCTCGCGTCTCCGGTGAGCAGGGAAGCAATTTTCCTCGGCAAGGCCATCGCCAACCTGATGTTCGTGAGCGCAGTGCAGGCCGTCGCGATCCCGGCGTTGGCATTGTTTTACAACCTCCCGCTCGGCCATGTGGCAGCTCCGCTCATTGCGATCGCAATACTCGCTGCTATTGGACTAGTCGCCGTCGGAACACTGTTCAGTGCGATGGCAGTGAACACCCGTCTCGCGGAGCTGCTGCTGCCGATGCTGGCGCTTCCGTTTTTCGTGCCGATCGTTATCGCCGCGTCGCAGGCGACGTCCAAGCTGTTGAGCGGACGTCCGGTGGTTGAGGCAGGCGCGTGGCTCAAACTTTTGCTCGCGTTCGACATCGTCTTCGTCGCCGCCTGTACTCTGGCCTATCCCTTCACCGTCGAGGATTGAGAGAATGCAACGAGAACCGTAGCGCCAATCTCCAGCCAGTTGTATCGTGTCTGGCCCCCAAAGCCGGAGTGGTCATGAGAGGTAAGTCCCGCGTCTATGGCACCCTTGCCGCAGGTATCACGCTCTTCGTGTGGCAGACGATCTCCAACGTCGCGATCCCGTGGCACGCGGCGACGGTGAAAGCGTTCACCAATAACGCCGCGGCGATCCAGGCAATTCGCGCCGCGGCACCAACCAATGGCGTTTATGCGGCGCCTGAAGGAGTCCTTGCCGCCGTATCGTTAACGCCCGATATGGCCGACAAGTCGAAATCAATGGGACCGAACATGTTGAAACAGATCGTGATCGATCTGTTCGCGGCGCTGTTGCTGTGTGTCGTCATTGAGCGGATCGGCATCGGAAAAAAGCGCGACACGGCTCTCACACTCGCACTCGCCGGTCTCGCCGCCGGAGTCATCAAGGAGATGTCGGACTGGAACTGGTATGGCTTCGCGACCGGCTATGCCATCGTCAACGAGATCGATCTCACCATCCAGTTCGCGCTGGCCGGCATCGTCATCGCGTGGATATACAAGCGTGGGATGGTGGGTGATACTGTACCGGGCGCTGCACCAGGCGTCCGGTAATCACCCCGGACGATTAAGTTTGAATGGGTCGATGACATACGGTCGTCGGCCCATTCGCACGTTACCGATCAAATCTTCATGAAGATCTCCTGGCTTCCCACAGTCGCCGGCCTGGCGGTGGTTGGGACTGTCATACGCGCCGCGTTTTTCACGCCTCTTGAAGCGAGACAGGGAGCCGCGCAAAAGATTTTCTACATCCACGTTCCCGCCGCCTGGGTTGCTTTCCTCGCGTTCGGCCTCGTCGCGATCGCGAGCGGTGTTTTCCTCTGGCTTCGCGACCGCCGGCTCGACCGCTTCGCCGAGAGCTCGGCGGAAGTTGGTGTGGTTTTCACGACCGTGGTCTTGATCACCGGTCCGATGTGGGCCAAGCCGATATGGGGAACGTACTGGGCGTGGTGGGACGTGCGACTGGTGTCCACGCTCTTTTTGTGGTTCATCTACGTCTCGTACATCGTTCTGCGCGGGGCGATCGACTCGCCGGAGATGCGGGCTCGATACTCAGCGGTGCTGGGAATTCTTGGCGCCCTACTGATCCCGTTCATCCATCTCAGTGTATACCTGTTCGCGACAATGCATCCCATGCCGATCGTCGGAAAGCCCAGCGCGCCGTCGCTTCCCAACGAGATGCTGCTCACGCTCTTTCTTTCGCTGATCTCGTTTACGCTGCTGTACTTCTCGTTCGTCCGTTCACGCTATCGCTACGCGGTTGAACGCGACGCTGTCATGGAATTGGATAGCCGGCATGCCTGAGACCTCCTCGTACTACCACGTCGCCTACACCATCGCGCTCTGCATTTACGGCGTGTACGCGATCAGCTTGTACGTTCGGCGCAAGCGACTGAGGGTCAGATAGTGGCGCCGAATGTGTCGGATGCTACAGCCACCCCGTCGGGTATCTCCGATCCCCTGAACGCCCGGATCCTGGCGGTCTCCGAGGATCGCATCTCCGGCTTCGTCAACGAGCCCTTCGCTGAGATCGCCTTCTCGGCCGAGCTCACTGAAGAATTTGTGATCGAACGCCTGCGCGCAATGCTTTCGGCCGGGGTCATCCGCCGTATCAGGCAGACGTTGATGGCAACGAATCTTGCGCCCGGCGCGCTGGTGGCGTGGCGCGTGCCGAGCGACAGGCTCGATGCTGCGTTCAGCTATATGTCGAACGACGATCCTTTCTCGGGTCACGTAGTGATCCGCTCGACCGACGCGGAGACGACGGGGTCAGTGTACAGATTGTGGACGACGCTCAAGGTGCCGCAGGGATTCTCCATGACCCGACACTGCGATTTTCTGGCGTCGCAGGTTGGCGCAGAGTCGTACCGGGTGATGCCGGCGAAGAAGCTATTCACCCTCGGCGTTGGTCACGTGCGCCGGCGCGGAATGGAGCCCGGCTCACGAAGCGAGGAGCCGGGGCGCGTCCTCGACACCAACATAGT
>JAXDME010000272.1:0-5864 GCA_034666285.1 Gemmatimonadaceae bacterium
CGCGGTCTTGCACGTCGAGCGTCAAGAACTTGAAAGGCATGCGTAGCTATTTGTTGATAGATTTGCGGCTGCCGGTGTCTTTGATCCCGGCGCCCGCGAAGGCGGCGTTTGCTGCTCAAATCTACCCAGAAAGTTTGCTCTTGGGCGACGCATAAATGGCGCGAAAGTGGATCGTTCGTGAAGGGTCTAAACCCCGAGGATTTCGCTTCGTTGGGCCAAACGGTCGCGCTGTCAGCGACAAGGCGCAGCTCGAGCGGATAGACAAGCTCCGCATTCCGCCGGCGTGGCGCGATGTGCACGTGTCGACGGATCCGCGGTCGGCGATCCAGGTGTGGGGCTTCGATACACGCGGGCGCAAGCAGTACAAGTATCACGCGCGAGCCGTGCAGAAGGGCGAGCTCCGCAAATACTATCGGGTCCGCCAAATGGCGCGTGACCTCCCGGCAATCCGCGCCAGCATCATGCGCGATTTCCGCCGCAAAGAGCTGTCGAAGGACAAAGTGTGCGCCGGGATCGTACGCCTCATCTCGCAGGGGTTTTTCCGCGTCGGCAGCGAGCGCTACCAGAAGGAAAACAACACCTTCGGCATCACCACGATGCGGAAGTCCCATGCCGTCGTGCTGGACGATACCACGGTGGAATTCGAGTATCGCGGCAAGAGATCGATCACGCAGCGAAACGTCGTCGATGGTAAGGACCTCGCGCGATTCGTCTCGCAGCTGTTGAAGACGCCGGGCCCGAGGCTGTTCAGATACTTCGAGGACGGAAAGTGGGAGAACGTGGATTCGGGCGACGTCAACGACTACATCGAGCGAATCGCCAACTTCCCGTACACGGCCAAGGATTTCAGGACGTGGGGCGGAACGTTGCGCGCGGCGACCGTGCTGGCGGAGCTCGGGAAGGGAAAGAGCCAGACGGAGCGCAAGAAGAATGTCGTCACCGCGGTGCGTCTCGTTGCTTCGGAGCTCGGGAACACCCCTACTATATGTAGGAAGTCCTACGTGCATCCCGTGGTTGTGATGCGGTATCTGCGGAGCGGGACTACAATTACTCTGCCGACTCGCGCGAGCTCATCTTCCAACGGGATAGGGCATGCGCCTGAGGAGAGTGCATTGATCGAGTTTCTCGACGAGTATTTCCCGGAGCGGCGGAAAGAGCCGAGGGTTGAATGAAATACGTTCTCTCGATTGACCAGGGTACCACGGGTACGACCGCACTCGTGCTCGGCGCCGACGGTAAAGTCGCCGGCCGCGGATACCAGGAGATCACGCAGCACTATCCGCAGCCGGGTTGGGTGGAGCACGACGCCGACGAGATTCTCGAGCGCACATTGATCGCCGCGCGCGAAGCGATCTCGTCGAGCCGCGTCAGCCCCGACGTCATCGGCATCACCAATCAGCGCGAGACGATCGTCGTCTGGCACCGCGATACCGGAAAACCTCTGGCGCGTGCAATCGTGTGGCAGGATCGGCGCACGACCGAGCGGTGCGCGGAGCTGAGAAACAAGACGACGATGATCGCGGAGAAGACTGGACTGCGTCCCGATCCGTACTTCTCGGCCACGAAACTGGAGTGGCTCCTCAAGAGACCCGAAATCGCGTTCGTCGCTCGCAATGGAAGATTGCTCGCCGGCACGATCGACACCTGGCTCATTTGGAAGCTCACCGGCGGACGCGTACACGCAACGGATCCAACGAACGCGTCGCGCACGCTTCTCTTCGACATCCAGCGGCTGCGTTGGAGCAAAGAGCTGTGCGATCTGTTTCACGTGCCGATCGAGATTCTTCCCGAGGTTCGTCCGTCAGCGGGTGATTTCGGAAAAACGGTCACCTCGTTTTTCGGCAAGTCGATACCGATCACCGGGGTTGCCGGCGATCAGCAGGCCGCGCTGTTCGGTCAGGGTTGCTGCGGACCAGGGGCCGCGAAAAACACTTATGGCACCGGCGCGTTTCTGCTGCTCAACACCGGGAAGACAGTCCCCAAGGCAGGGGATGGATTGCTCGCGACGGTTGCCTGCGACGACAAGGGCGGGGCCGCGTACGCGCTCGAAGCGTCGATCTTCGTCGCGGGCGCGGCGATCCAGTGGCTTCGCGACGGACTCGGAATTCTCGATAACGCGGCGGAGAGCGAACGCCTGGCGCGCTCGCTCGAGTCGAACGACGGTGTTTACTTCGTCCCCGCGCTCGTTGGACTCGGCGCGCCCAACTGGGAGCCGAAAGCTCGTGGAACGATCGTTGGGCTGACCCGCGGCACTGGACGAGCACATCTCGCCAGGGCGGCGCTCGAGGCGATGGCTTACGGAACGGCCGAGATGCTCACCGTGATGGCAAAGCGCGGCAAGGTGACCTTCGAGTCGCTGCGCGTCGACGGCGGCGCGTCGGCCAACAACTGGCTCTTACAGTTTCAGTCGGATGTCCTCGGGATTTCTGTTGAGAGACCCGACATGATCGAGACGACGGCGCTCGGAGCGGCGGGTCTGGCGGGAATCGCCGGTGGAGTTTGGAAAGACGCCACCGAATTCATCGGCACCAGACAGTTCACCCGCTTCGCCCCGATGATGGCCCCCGAATCGGCGACCGCACTGCGGGGCGAGTGGCAGCGCGCGGTTCGCGCCGCGTTGGTCTGGGCGCGCGACACTGGTGAAGGCGACGGCAAGAAGCCGAAGAAAAAGCGGAAATCTGTCCGGGCGAAGTCGCCTAAGGCCAAGTCGCAGAAGGCACGCGCTCGAAAGTCGTCTCCAGCAAAATCCAAAACGGCGCACGGTCGATCGAGGTGAACCAGCTGTTGAGTCTCTCCCTCGCGATCAACCTCGTGTACGGGCAGGCGGCAGTCGCGCACCAGGACGCGTGGTTCGGGATCGACAAGATCAAGCACTTTTTCATGTCGGCGTTCATCGAGAGCGTGACCTACAGCGCGCTGCAGGCCGCGCACGTAAATCATCGGCCCGCGCTCGGCGCCGCGATCGGAGTGACCATGGCGGTGGGTATCGGCCGCGAGATCCACGACAAGCGGACGCCGGGAAATATTTTCAGCGTCCGCGATCTGACGTGGGACGCGGTCGGCGCCACCGCAAGCGCGGTGCTGCTATCGCAGACTCGGAGATAGTCGCAGGCTGATTCGTGACTCGTAATCAGCTTCTTCTCGCCGCGGCAGTAGCCGTCCTTGCCCTGACGCCGCTGATAATGCTGGTCCGCAGCATGTGCAAGCCGGCCAATCGCTACCAGCTCGGCGCTGCTTCCTGGATACCCGTTCTGTTTCTCTGGGCGGTCTCGATAGGCGCGTGGCTTTGGCTACGCCTCGCGAAAGTTGAGGTCAAGGTGCGGATCACAGGTGTTCGTGAACTCGTACTGGCTCTGATCGCGTTGATGGGTATCTACATCGTCTGGGTCGTTACACCCGTCGCCGCCATCACACTGACTCTGTTGAAGCTGCGCCGCTCCCCAGGAAAGCCCGGGTGAGTCCGTCGGGTAGAACTGCGTTCGAAAATCAGGATTGAGCGGCCGGTATCTTCTAACCGGGTTACCGATTCGGCAGCTTCACGGGCACCCAGGTGTCTGTTTGCTGGGCCCCGAACAGGAATCCGACGAGTCCGCCAATCAGTCCCCCAGGCAATGCTATAACGGCCGCGTCCCCTCCGCGTCCGAAATCCATACACCAGCCACAGCCGTTCTCGGGCTTTTTCCAGGTGGCGGCGGTAATTCCGGCTGCGAGCCCGGCACCAACCGCAAATCCTATGAGGGTGCCTCTGGTCTTCCGGCTGTGAGTTCCCTGAAAGACATCGATGCGACTTATGTCCTTCACGCCAACAGCGGTACTCGCCGTGCTGCGCCATGCCCGAAAGCGCAGCGTGTCAGCCTGAGTGCTAGTCACCGTTCCCTGCTGCGCTTGGTCGCTGAAGAGTAGCGCCTGGATTCTCACCCGCGATCCGGAATCGAGTGGCCAGTGCGGGCTCGCTGACTGAGCCGTCGCAATTCCCATCGGCACCAAGCAAAGCGCTACGAAAATGTGAGCGGTGCGCATAGACCTTACCGGTTGGAGAGTTGGAGGATCATCTCGCGCCGACAGTACCCGGAACCCAAGTCTCGGTCGCGTGCGTGCCGAAAAGTGTCCCGGCCAGAAGCCCGAGAATTCCGCCGAGCGCAGCCGAGAAGGCCGCGTCACCCCCCCTCGAGCTCGGGCCGAGAATGTCGAAACACCCGAACAGCTGATTGTCGCACGTCGGCTTTTTGTAGAGAGCGTATCCCAGAATGCCGCCGGTGCCGGCGCCGATCACCAATCCCCAAAGAGCTCCCTTGGCTTTGTTGGTGTGCTTTCCGCTCGAGACCTCCAGCGCGGTTATGTCCGATGTCGCAACCGGATGAAGGGAGGTGCTGGCACCCTGCCGGAAAACCAGGGTGTCGTGAGTGAAGGACACGACCGTGCCGACCTGCTTCTTGGGGCCGAAGACCGGAGCGGTGATGCGGACCCGCGACCCGGTATCGACCCGGATGACGTCTGGCTGGGACATCTGGGAGGATCCGACGGTCGGGGTCATCAGCACAACTGCGCAAAGCGTCGAGATGAGTCGCATTGGAGCTCCAGATCTTGGGCCCGCGACGGCGAAGGTGCCTTCGCGTCTTTCGCCACGAAGCCCAAAGGATAGGGCGAATTGGGTCTGCCGCTAATACGTCAGATGACGTAGAACCGGGGGTTGGCTTTAGCAGACCCGACCCTTCCCGTATATTCCCCTCGTGAAGCCACGCACGAAGTTCCTCATCGGCGGTGCCCTGGTGATCGGCACCGCTGGCTACCTCGCCGCCAGTGCCATCAAGGACACAGGCGTCTACTACCTGACCCCGGGCGAGCTCTCGGCCAAGACGAAAGTCGATCCGAGTTTCTACGAGACCGGAGTGAAGGTAGGCGCGCGCGTGGTCAACGGCTCAATCACCCGCGATCCGGGCGGCAGACAAGTCGCGTTCAAGATGACCGACGGCGCGCAGACCTATAACGTCGTTTATCGCGGCATCACACCGGATACGTTCACCGACGGTGTCGACGTCGTAGTCGAAGGACGGCTGGGCCACGACGGGACTTTCCGCGCGACCACGCTCCTCGCCAAGTGCGCGTCGCGCTACGAGAACGCGCCCGACAAATACAAGCAGACTCCCGGCTACAAGAAAGCGGAGCAACGGGCGTGATCCTGGTTGGTGAGCTTTCCCTCTGGGTCGCTCTCCTAATGGCGGCCTGGGCAGCGACGGTTTCGTTCGCCGGCGGCCAGATGCGTCGCGGCGATCTCATCGAGAGCGGCGAGCGAGCGCTATACGCCACGTTGGCGATGGTCGTGCTCGCCTCGATCGGGTTGTGGACCGCGCTCCTCACCCACGATTTCTCGATCAAGTACGTCGCATCGTTCACCAGCGCGAATCTTCCCAAGGTCTACACGATCACGGCGTTCTGGGGCGGGCAGTCCGGATCGCTGCTCTTCTGGGCCCTGATTCTTTCGAGTTACTCTGCTATCACGCTGTGGACGAACCGCACGCGTAATCGCGAGCTGATGCCGTACGTGACGGGAACTCTCGCGCTGATTCTCGTGTTCTTTCTCGCCACGATCTGCCTCGGCTCCAACCCATTCGAGCGGCTCGACTGGATTCCGCCCGACGGACGCGGACTCAATCCGCAGCTACAGAATCCGGGGATGGCGATTCATCCGCCCAACCTCTACCTCGGCTACGTCGGCACTTCGATCCCGTTCGCGTTCGCGATCGCCGCTCTGCTGACCAGGCGATTGGACGCCGAGTGGCTGGCGGCGGTCAGACGGTGGGCTTTGCTGGCGTGGTTCTTCAATACGGTTGGAATCGTGCTCGGAATGTGGTGGGCTTACGTCG
>JAXDME010000273.1:0-29216 GCA_034666285.1 Gemmatimonadaceae bacterium
GCGTCGAGAATTGTTCGACGCACAGCCAGACCATATTCACGGAAAGGGCGAAATCCGTGTGTCGATGAAAATTCGCCATCGGCGAGATGTCCATCTGGCGAGCGGATCCGCATGCCGGAGAGGTGGGCGGGCGATGCCCGCTCTATTTCGTCCAGGACGTTCATGTCCGACAGTATCCGCGACGCCTGCGGACTCAGATACTCAGCGCAGGTCTTGTCGCGCGGGAACTTTGCTCTGTCGAGCACAAGCACGTCAACGCCTTCTCGCGCCAGAAAGTGCGCGGTCGACGCGCCGGCCGGCCCTCCGCCAACGACTATGACTTCGGAATCGAGATCTCGAGCCAACCGCTATCCAATCGCGCGAGCGACGCGCTGGAACAGTCCCATGTATTGCCAGTGCGGGCGGGGTAAATGAAGAATCGATGCTGCCCGCGTGAGGTAGGGCAAGACGACCGACCGCGAGTCCGCCGAGAACATGAACCGGGGATGATCAGCGGCAAATTTCTTCAGTCGCGTGACCGTTGAATCGAACTGAATGGCGCTCGAGAAATAAAACGTAGGATCCAGCAGCGTGCTTACTGCCGGCACCACGTTCTCCGTGATGGCGATTCGGTGCAGTGTCGTTCCCGGGTAGATGCGTAAGCCCACGGTGAGATATACCGCGTCCCCTCGACGGAGCCGCCAGGCAGCGAATGCGAGGGTCTCCTCCACGGTCTCGGCAGTTTCGCCGGGACCGCCCACCAGAAAAATCCAGAGCGTCTTGATTCCGAATTTCTCGACCCGCTCCGCCACTTCACGCACTTTGGCCGCATCGAACCCCTTCTCGAGCTTCTCGAGCACCGGATCGCTCGCACTCTCGGCCGTGATGCCGAGCGATCGGAATCCGGCGGTCTTCATCGCTCCCAGGAGTTCCGTGCTCGCGGTTGCGGGTGTGAAGTTGGTGGTGTCGAGGTGGACGCCGAGTCGCTTGCGCGTGATCGCCTCGCAGACCTGAATCGCGTGCCCCGGCGGTGAGTTGAAGGTGGAATCGACGAAGTCGAAATGGTTCACGCCCGCCTTGATCCTGAGCTCTTCGATCTCGTCGGCAACGAGCTCCGGATTGCGCATTCTGTATCCCCAGCCTTCCACGTTTCTGTAAGTGCAGTAGATGCACTTGTAGACGCATCCGCGCTTCGTCTGGATCGGAATCGTCGCGCCGTGACGCTGGTATCGGGCGAGATCAATCCAGCGATGGAGATTGGGACGTCCGAGAGAGTCGAGATCGGCGTCTTCTCCAGGCGGCGTGAATACGACTGTTCCGTTGCGCTCGCGCACGAGTCCGGGGAACGCCTCGATCGGATTGCCGGAGGACAACGCATGCACTAGTGCGACGCTCGCCCGCTCGCCATCCCCAGCCACTGCGTAATCGACGCCGAGATCCCGGAACAATGCTTCGGGGGCAACCCCAAACGCGGCGCCGCCTGCGATCACTTTCGCGCCGGGTGCTGCCAGGCGAAGCGCCTGAAGAACGCTTCTCGCCTCGGGTGTATAGTGGCGCAACGCGATAGCATCGCTGTTATCGATATTTCGGACCGAAACGCCGATTATGTCGGGTTGGAAGTCGAGAGCGGCACTCCGCGCAGAGGAGACGGGGTCGGATTCGAAGCACAGATCGAGGAATCTGATGCGATGCCCCGCGGCGTCGAGCGCCGACGCAACGCAAGCAAGGCCGTTCGGCACCACCGGGTACGGCTGCCGCTCGCGATTCGTGCTCACGAGCAGAACCCGCGCACCGCCTTCTTTAGCCTGCTCACTCATTCGCTGCATATCCCTTCATTACACCGCGCGCGTTCGTCTGTCACGATAGCAGTAAAGTTACCAGGGCTCCCGCACCCGAGGAGACCGCGTTGACGGCGTCGTTGTCGAAGCCGCGGAGCCCGCCGATACGACGAGTCGGATTTCCGCAACTATGCACGGACCTCTCGGTTGCTTTGGCGCATACGTCGCACCAGCGCCGAGTCTGCAAGGTTGCTCCTAGCAGGGAATCTGACATTGCGCCAGCCAAACCTCCCAGTACTACTGCGGCGAACGGAACAGGCCAGCGCGCCATCGACGCTCCCGCGGCGATGAACAGCGCCCCGCCGAAGCTCCCGATCGTCCCAACGAGGCTCACGCCACCGGATGTGCCTGCGGGAACGGGCTCACCCGAAACGATCGAACGCGGGTTCCGGCCAAAGAGAGTGCCGATCTCGGTCGCCCAGGTGTCGGCGGCGGAATTCGCCAGCGCTCCTATTCCCACCGCGTACCACGCATGGGTGCCGGTGACCATGTGCGCGATGGCCGCCAAGGCGTACACGCCGCCATTGGCGAGAACCTGCTTCGCGTCGCGGCGATCTCCCTTCTCGACGACGGCGCCAATCCGCTTCGCTTTGCGTCTTTCGCCGAGCTTCGAGAGAGCGCTCGCGGAAATGAAGTGCGCGACGAGGAGAATCCCCCAGCTCCATCCGGCGGTGAGCGCGATCGCTCCAACCACGGTGCCTGCGAACGCTCCGCTCGTAGAGAGCGCGCCCACCCGGCGTGCCCCGACCGCGAATATTCCGGCGCCGATCACACCGGCAATCGCTCTTACGACCAATTCCGTCAACTTCTATTACCTCGTTTCCGGAAACAATTCCGGCTTGCCTGAGTGGTTTCCTGCTTGAAGGGGGTTAGAGCGGCGGTTAGCTTGCGCTCTCCGCCTACCAACTAAATGACCGGCACGGTAAACGCCATAGTCCCGCTCAGTCTCCTCGAAGCAGTTCGCTCAGTCGACATTCCCGAAGGAGAGGATATCGACGTCGAATACGTCCAGGAGCATCGCAACAAGCGCCTCGGATTGAGCGACACTGTGATCGCCCAGATTCGCCGCTATAAGGATGCGATGAAGCGTAACCAGGCGATCGCCATTCACGAAGCGAGCGGAATCGCGCGTCTTATTGGTCGGCGACCGGATGCGGAGAACATCTTCACGCGTGCCGGAACCATCGTCGCCAACAGGATTTACCAGCTGATCTCTGCCACAACGCGACAGATCATCCACCTGCTCCCGGGTTTTCTCGCCCGCCCGCTCGCCTTCCGACAGGTGAAAAGAGCCGGAGAGAAATATCTGGGCGCATCGGTTCGACGTGTCGGCGCTTCGATTGTCCTCGGCGTGAAGGAATCGGTGACGTTCGAGACGGCGGCCAAGGGCATCGGTTGCCTCTATTACGAGTCGGCCCTTCGTGAGTTGCTCAAGCTGCTCGTCAACGGTGGCGGAATGATCGACCACGTCCATTGCCGCGAAAGAGGCGAGGATATCTGTGAGTGGCGCGCGGAATGGCGCGCAGTCAAGGGCGCGCAGTAGTCAACGACCGTGCTTCAACCCGAATCCCTGCCCGCCATTCAATCTGCCCTCGAACGGGCCGGACTCGATGGGTGGCTGCTGTACGATTTTCACGGGCTGAATCCCGTAGCGGTGGGAATGCTCGAGTTGCCGGGCATGACCACGCGGCGATTTTTCGTCTACATCCCGCGACATGGATCGCCGGTCGCCATCACCCACGCGATCGAGCAGGGACCCTGGGGAGCGTGGCCCTCGAAGTGGACGAAGGAGAAGTACAGCAGCTGGCGCGCGCTCGAGTCCCTGCTTGGCGGTCTGATCAAGGGAAAACGGGTCGCGATGGAGTATTCGCCGGGCGATGCCGTCCCTTATCTCGATCGCATCCCTGCTGGAGTGATCGAGATGGTGAGAAGCGCGGGGGCAACCGTTATATCGTCGGCGCAGCTCGTTTCCAGTTTTTACGCCGTGTGGAGCGACGTCCAGCGTGCGTCGCACGAGCGCGCCGCACGCGCCGTCTCGATAATCGGACAGGAAGCGATACGCCTCGCCGGCAGTCGGGCTGACGGTGCGTCGCCGCTAACCGAGTACGCGCTCGCGAAATGGATCAGGGAGCGGTTCGAGGGTGGCGGACTCGAGACTGATCACGGCCCGATCGTGGCAATCGGCAGAAACGCGTCCAACCCGCACTATGAGCCTACCGCCACGAGTTCCGCGACGATCGATCGCGGAGAAATACTGCTCATCGACTTGTGGGCACGCGAGAAAGACGGAGTGTTCGCCGATCAGACGTGGATGGGATCGCTGGGGGCCCCGAGCGCGCGCGACACAGTGATCTGGGAGGCGGTCCGCGATGCGCGCGATGCCGCCATCTCGCTCTTACGCGAACGCATCAGCGGGCACCAGTTGGTTCGTGGCGGAGAAGTTGACGACGCCGCCCGTGCAGTGATCACCAGTCGCGGATACGGCGACAATTTCATTCACCGGACCGGACACTCCATCGATCCGCGCGATCTCCATGGGTCCGGCCCGCACATCGACAACCTCGAAACCAGAGAAGAACGGGAGCTGATTCCCGGCGTCGGGTTTTCCATAGAGCCGGGCATCTACATCGAGGGAGACGTCGGGATGCGAAGCGAGGTCAATGGCTTCATCGGTGCGGACGCGGTGCTCATCACGCCTTCTGATTACCAGAAGGAGCTGCTGGTCGTTTAGCGGCCGATCGACTCCCACACCGTGGGATCTTCGAGCCCGAGTCGCCATAGCGCGAAGGTTCTCACTCCAAGCTGCCTCGCATCGTGTACGAGCCTGTCGAGCAGCACGCGGTCGCTGACCCACAATTCCCATCCCTCGGGCGATGAAGCGTGGAGCGTCTCCGACGAATGATCGCGGACCAGCGGCGTGTTCGTCATCGTTGTCAGTCGCCGCGCATCGTCGAAGCTTATCACCTCGGTTTCGGCGGATTTCCGCCAGCGATATCCGTACAACGGAAACGCTGCCACGATCCTCGCCGCCCCAACCTCGGCCACGCGCGTTCCCAGATTTCGCGCCATCCAATCCGGCGATGCAATCGGACCGGCGGCGGAAGCGCTCCAGTGCTGGTCGTACAGCATCGCCATGATGAGATCGGCGGATTCGAGCAGAAGCGCGGAGGGATAGGCTGCTGTATCCCCCGCTGGCACGGCGATGACGACAGTGTGAACTCCGTGCGCGCGTACCGAGTCGGCGACAGCGCGCGTAACTGCCAGCAGCGCATCGAGATCTCGCGGAGTCATCCCTTCGAAGTCGATTACGACCCCGCGATACGCGGTTGAATCGATCAGCGCGGCTATCGCACCCGCCGTCAGACCCGCTGCCTGCCGGCTTCCCCCGAGGCCCCGAATGATCTCCGGGTGGAAGCGGCTACCGTAATACGACGTGATGAGCGCCATCGTGCGGGGAGCAACCATGATGTCATTCCGGAAATTGTCCGGATACACCTGCAGGGGCAGAAAGCTCGTCGTGTCCAGCGCGATCCAGCCGCTGATAATTCTGGTGAGATTCGCGCCGTGCTCCTGTACCGACACGTCGCTGCGCTTGTCCCACGGACCGGTGAAACCCCAGTAGTCAACCGGTGCGTTCGGCTCCGAAGGGAGATGCGCGCATGCCATCGCCATGACCAACGCTGCGGGAGCAAGCCAGGCAGGACGATTCACCCGCGCTGTCCTTGTGTGGACCCGACGCCGTGAGCAAACTCGGTAGCATGAAAAAACATGTCTCAAGCTACTTTGCCGTGGCCATGCTCGCACCAATGCTGCTCGGAGCGCAGGCTCCCGCTGATCTTGTTCTAACCAATGGCCGCATCTACACCGTAGACAACGCGCGCCCAATGGTGACGGCGCTCGCGGTGCGCGGCGGCCGCGTCATCTTCGTAGGCTCCGATGCTGAAGCAAGAGTCCTCACGACTCCCTCCACGCGCCTCATCGACCTGCGTGGCGCCACAGTCATTCCGGGGATCATCGACGCGCACGCGCATCTGCTCGGCCTCGGCTACATGCTTCAGAGCGCAAACGTCGCGGGCGCGACTTCGTACCGGGAAGTAATCGACCGCGTCAAGGCTCACGCGAGAAATGCGAAGCCGGGCGCGTGGATTCTCGGCCGAGGATGGGATCAGACGCGATGGGTGAGCAAGGAATTTCCCACCCACGAAGAGCTCTCCCGCGCCTTTCCGGACAATCCGGTGATGCTCGAGAGAATAGACGGCCATGCAGTGCTGGCGAATGCGAAAGCGATGGAGCTCGCGCGCGTAACGCCGGCAACCGCGGAGCCCTCGGGCGGCCGGATATTGAAGCTCGCGTCGGGCGCGCCGTCGGGTGTCTTCGTCGACAACGCGATTGACCTGATTGATCGCGCCATACCTACCCCAACACGTGAGCAGACACGAACCGCGGTTCTCGCGGCGATCGATGAGTGCAATCGCTGGGGATTGACCGGAGTTCACGATCCGGGGGTCGCTCCTTCGACAGTCGCCGTCTACGAGGAGCTGGCCGGAGAAGGGAAGTACAATCTTCGCAACTACGTAATGCTCAGTGATCCGGGAGAGCCCACGGCAGCCGTGGTGCTTGCCAACCCTTATCTGCGACGCGGACCGCAGAACGCGCTCTACGACGGGCATCTCTGGATTCGCGCGATCAAGCTCTACGCAGACGGCGCGCTCGGATCGCGCGGGGCTGCGCTGCTTGCGCCCTATAGCGATGACCCGACGAACTCGGGTCTCCTCGTTTCCGCCCCCGCACATATTGAGGCGTGGGCTGAGACGGCACTTCGCCGGGGATTCCAGGTGAACGTCCACGCCATCGGCGATCGCGGCAACCGGATAGCTCTCGATGCGTTCGAGTCCGCCTTGCGACGAGTACCGAAAGCTGATCATCGATTCCGCATCGAGCACGCGCAGGTGATAAGCCCGCAGGACATTCCCCGCTTCGCGAAGCTCGGCGTCATTCCCTCGATGCAGGCGACGCATCAGACGAGTGATATGCGTTGGGCCGAGTCGCGTCTGGGGCCGGATCGCATCCGGGGAGCCTACGCCTGGCGCTCTCTGCTGAACACCGGCGTGGTGATCCCGAATGGAACCGATGTCCCGGTTGAAGAGGTGAATCCAATGCTCACGTTTCACGCGGCTGTCACCCGTCAGGATCCGCAGAACTCGCCGGCAGGCGGATGGTACCCGGACCAGAAGATGACCCGCGAAGAAGCTCTTCAGTCGATGACAATCTGGCCCGCCTACGCCGGATTCCAGGAAGCGATGCTGGGCTCTCTCACTCCGGGGAAATACGCCGATTTTGTCGTGCTCGACCGCGATATCATGCGAGTGCCCGACACCGAGATCCTGGGTACCCGAGTAATTTCAACGTGGATCGGTGGAAAGCGGGTGTACGAGGCGAAATAGCGCGGCACATCGCTTGCCCTTCCATCGAACGAACTTCACTTCTGCTCGACACAAATGCCCCGCAGGTTTTTCGGCCTTTCAATAGCCATCGTCGTCGCGCTGGCCTGCTCGCACGACGACACCGCCTCCGCTCATCCGAGGAACGTTTCGAGCTCTCCCGATGACGGAGTTGCGCCGCGCGCTTCGGTCATAGCGCCGTCGTCACAGCCGTATCATGTCGTACCGGTATCGGTCGGCGGCACGATCACCGGAAGCGTGGACTTCGAGGGAACGGCACCGGTCGCGGCTGTCATTCACCCGACGTCGGATCAGAGTGCTTGTGGGACGTCGTTGATGGTCAAGAACATCGCGCTTAGCGGGACGCCGGTGGGGGGCGCCGTGGTGTGGATCACCGACATCCGAACCGGGAAGGCATTTCCGATCGAGCGTCGCTTCGAGCTTACCAACGACGCCTGTACGCTGGATCCGTACGTACAGGCTATCACGACGAATGCGACGCTGAACGTCAGCAACGATGACCGAACCTTGCACACCAACCGCTTCATCAACGTCGGCACGGGACAGATCGTCGGCCTCGCTCCTTTCAACGACGACGGCGAGGTCGTTCCGGTGGACAGATTCAAGGAGCCTGCCGAGATAGAAGTGGTGTGCGAGCAACACCCGTGGACCCACGCCTGGCTCGCGGTGCTCGATCACCCCTACTTCGCGCTGACGAGCGCGGCTGGAACGTTCAGCATCGACGGGATACCAGCCGGAAAATATCGCGTGCGCGCCTGGCATCCGGCCCTGGGTTTCGCAGACGATAGCGTCACAGTGACCGCGGGCCAGCAGACGAGCGTGGCGTTCCGCATTCGGCCATCGGCTACGAACGGCCCCGCCGTTCCTACTCCGGAATCGGTTGTCCCCGCAGCGTCCAGCACACCGGCCGTACCAATCCTGCCGACCGCCTCGAGCACGCCCGCCATCACGCCGAAAGGTCCACCGCCACCGAGATAGCGCTTCTTGTGCTGGAGTTTCGCTCCGACCGGCCATTATGACCAAGGGTTAACCGGATGCTTCGGAAGAAGCGCGAATGCTCCTGATCGGCATCATGTGGCGTGAAACCTTCGTTAGCCAGTGCCGTTTTGTTTGTTGTTCTTAGGAGAAATCAATACGGCGGTTCCAAGCGTTCCGAGCGGCAGTTCCAATGAAATCCCGCGCGGCGAAAGGACCCGTCACGCCTAACGGAGCGGATCGGAAGCATCAGGGTTGTTCCGCAGCATCCGTGTTAACCCTTCGTCTTAACTGCTAGCCGGAGCGGATACTACCCTACTAACGCGTCCCCCGGTCTGAACTGACCACGATAAAGACGGGAGTACACTCCCTCCGACGCGAGAAGCTCCTGGTGTCGGCCCTCTTCTACGATCACGCCGCGATCGATCACCACGACTCTGTCCGCGCGCAGCACCGTGCTCAGACGGTGCGCAATTATCAGCGTCGATCTCGCGCGCAGCAGATCCTCCATCGCCTGCTCTACGAGTCGCTCGCTCTCGCTGTCGAGACTCGACGTGGCCTCGTCGAGAATTACGAGTGCGGGATTCTTGAGAAAGACTCTGGCGATCGCGATTCGCTGGCGCTGTCCGCCAGACAACTTGACGCCACGCTCTCCGACACGCGTTTCGAATCCGTCTGGAAGGCGCTCGATGAATTCGACCGCGTGGGCGGCCTTTGCCGCGGCTTGGATCGCATCGTCTGTCGGCTGCGATCCATCGTCGCCTATTCCCGCGTAGGCGATGTTCTCCCGAACCGTACCGCTAAACAAAGTCGGCTCCTGGGGCACGATGCCGATCGCCCCACGCAGCTCGGCGAGCGAAAGATCGCGGATATCGATTCCGTCGAAGGTGATGCGTCCGCCAGTCACGTCCCAGAATCTCGGAAGCAGCGATGCGATCGTCGTCTTGCCCGCTCCACTGGGGCCGACCAGCGCAACGACTTCGCCGGCACCAATCCTCAGCGACATGCCGTGAAGCACCTCAGGAAGTGCTGGATTGTACTGGAACGAGACGTTGTCCATCGAGATCTCGCCCCGCAAAGGACGCCCGAGGCGGTGCGGAGAGACGGGATCCTTTACGGAAGACTCTGCCTCGAGCAGGTCGAAAACTCTGCGTGCCGCCCCCACCGCTTCCTGGTAAGCCCCGAACAGCGACGCGAGCGATCCAATCGCACCCGCGACGTATAGCGCGTAGAGCAGGAACGAGACAAGCGCGCCGGCAGTGAGCGTTCCTTCGAGAACCAGTCGTCCGCCCTGCCACAGGACCGCGACCACTCCGCCAAATCCACAGAAGGTGAGGATTCCGAAAAACGTTCCACGTATTCTCGCCCGGCGCATGGCCGCGGCAATTACATCCACCAGGTGTGAGCCGTATCTGCGCACTTCTTCCGCTTCACGAGTGAAGCTCTGGACGGTCCTGATCTGCGAGAACGCTTCGTCGGCAGTTCCCGTCGCCTCCGCAACCCGATCCTGAACTCCCGTGCTTGCGCGTCGCAATGCGCGACCGAATAAAATTGCGGTTCCCACCACGAGAGGCACGACCGCCAGCGTCGTCGCTGTGAGTCGGGGGTGCGTGAGAGTCAGCAGCACGATCCCACCGATCAGGAAGAGTGTCTGCCGAGCGAATTCAGAGAGGTTGTAGCTGAGAACCGTTTGCAGGACCGCGGTGTCAGCGGACAGGCGGCTCGTGAGCTCGCCGGTTCTCCGCTCCGTGAAGAATCCCGGCGAAAGATGGATCAGGCGCGCAAAGAGATCCTCCCTGAGCCTCGCGATGACCAGCTCTGACGTGGAGGTGAGCAGATACACTTGGACGAAATTGAGCAGCGCCTGGATCGCGAACAGAACGAGGAGGCCGATCGCGATCCTGTTAAGCAGGCTCGAGTCGGCCGAAATGAACGCGGCATCGAGCAATCGTCTTACAATCTGCGGAAATGCCAAAGCGATCGAGGCGCTCGCCACCAGACAGACAAAAGCGACTGCGAGGCGTCCGAGGAATGGTCGGATCCGCGGCACCAGTCGGCTCAGAGGTCGAGGCGAGGATACCGCGGGCCGCGCCCGCGGCGTCGGCCGCTGTGCTGAGACGGCAAATTGAGGTGCTGCCATCAGCCGAGGACCTTGCGGTCGATCACCATTGCGAGAAACAGCAGCGCGAGATAAAGCAGTGAAAACTTGTAGACCTGCCAGGCAGGCTTGGTCCACTCGGCCGTGAATGCGACCCGAATCACGCCCGCGAGCAGAATCCCGCCGAGCACCAAGGCGGATATGAGATAAATGATGCCGAATGCTCCAAACGTCACCGGTAGCAACGTGAGCGCGATCAGGATCACGTTGTACCACATCATCTGCCGCATGGTCTCCCGCTCGCCCCAGACAAGTGGCGCCATCGGCACTCCGGCTCTCCCGTAGTCGCGTTGCTTGAGAAGAGCGAGGGCCCAGAAATGTGGCGGGGTCCAGTAGAAAATGATCAGGAATAGATAGACCGCCGTCAGGTCGATTGTCCCCGTCATCGCGGCCCATCCTACTAGTGGAGGAAACGCTCCAGCGGCGCCGCCGATGACAATGTTCTGGGGCGTGGTGCGCTTGAGCCAGCGCGTATACACAAAGACGTAGAAATAGAATCCGCCCAGCGCGAGCAGTGACGCGAGCACGTTGGCGAAGCGCGCAAGGAGAAACGTGGCCGCCGTGGCGAGAGCTACGCCGAAGGCAAGCACAGCCCGGGGACGCATCCGGCCGCTCGGAATCGGACGGAGCCGCGTTCGCGACATCTGCGTGTCGATGTCGCGATCGAGGTACATGTTCACCGCGTTCGCGCCGCCCGCCATCAGATACCCGCCAATGAGCACTACGACGATTAGCGGCCAGCCCGGATTGCCCGCGACGAACATCGGTGCGACGGTCGTGACCAGCAGGAGGGAGATGATGCGCGGCTTGGTGAGCATCACCAGGTCGCGCAAGAGCGATGGTTGGGTCTGTTCCCCGGCGACGATTCCCATCAGGTGCTCACGCCTTCAGGCGTGGCGAATTCGCCGCGAGAAGGAGACTCACGTACGATCGCGGAGGTCTCCGCGTTTGTGCGGCGGCCCGCCGAAAGCGATGCGAGCACCACCACGGCAATCCAGAGCGCAGTCCCGACAGCCTGATGCAGAGAGCGGAAAGCTGGAGGGAAGTGCATTCCAATCATTGCTCCGGCAACCAGGACCTGGAGCACGACCATTCCAAGCGCCGTCAGGGCCGCATTTCGAATCGGCCTTGGCTCACCCCGTTTGCGCACCCCAATGGTGATCCCGATCAGGTGACCGAGCAGGAGGAAGGCTATGAGCCGATGGGTGACCTGGATCCAGAGCGGCATTCCGTGTTCGGCGATCGATGTGCACCACGGAAACCCCTGACAGGCGGCAGCCGCGCCCGGAGCGTTCGCGGTGAGGGCACCGAATACCAGCGCCAGAAAAGCGAGCCCCACAGCAGCGCGCGCCGAGCGAAATGTTCTCTGGCTACTGACGCTTGCTGCCGCGGATCCGAGCCCGCCCGCGCGAATCACGACAACCACCAGCACGGCGAGCAGGGACATTGCGATCGCGAGATGCGTGACAACCACTAGCGGACTCAGCTGCATCTTGACCGTCGCTGCACCGAACAGCGCTGCTACCACGACGAGCACCACCGCGAGCAGGGACGGGCGGAGAACTCCTCCGCTACCGGCGACTCCCGGCTCACGCCTCTTTAGCAAAGCGGTGATTGCGAGTGCCACAATCGCCAGCGAGAGTGCCGCGGCGCCATAGCGATGCGAGATCTCAACCAGAAGGTTCGGCGCATTCGGCGCCGGCGTGAACGAGCCATAGCAATCAGGCCAGTGGTCGCCGCAACCCATTCCGGAGCCGGTGATCCGCACAACGGCGCCGAAAACCACCTGGGCGAATCCGATGAGAAGGGCGACGTACCCGATTCTTCTGATGGTCGCCATCTCAGCGCTGTGAAGGAGGAGGCGTCATCCCGGGCATCGGCGCGGAGTGTTGCATCCCGGAGT
Organism: Gemmatimonadaceae bacterium; assembly: GCA_034666285.1. Classification (GTDB taxonomy): domain Bacteria; phylum Gemmatimonadota; class Gemmatimonadetes; order Gemmatimonadales; family Gemmatimonadaceae; genus UBA4720. The sequence goes on from JAXDME010000273.1 coordinate 12,316, forward strand.
GATCCATCGTTCTCATGTGGGTCTCTCTTGCCTCGATCCTTCGCCAGGTCGCGGCGAGCAGAATCACCAGCATGACAGCGGGAATGATCGCCCAGGTGATCTCTCCCCCGCGCGACGCGGCCGGCACCAGCTCCGACTTTTCAACGCGCCTGGCTGCGTATGTCGATCGAAGTATCGCGATCTCGGCGACCACGCATGCAACGGCGGCGATCCAAAAAATTGCCTCAGCCAGCGGCTGATTCATTTGTCAGAAGTGAAATGTGCGAGATGACGCGGCGCAGCTTCGCCGCGACATAAAGCTACTCGCGCATAGAGGGCCTTTGCACTAGCGTATCCGGATGACGGACTCGGATTTTGCCCGCGCCTCATCACTTCCGCGCCGGCTTGGTTTGTGGAGCGCGGTTGCCGTTCTTGTCGGCTCGACGATCGGGTCGGGTATCTTTCGATCTCCAGCGAGCATCGCGGACAAGCTTCCCGGTCCCTTGCCGCTCCTCGCGATCTGGTTGACGGGCGGGATCTTCGCCCTGTGCGGAGCGTTGACGCTCGCCGAGATTGCCGGCGCGTTTCCGCGGACCGGTGGCGTGTATGTCTTCATTCGAGAGGCGTGGGGAAGGCTCCCTGCCTTTCTTTTCGGATGGGCCGAGCTGGTGCTCATTCGCGCCGCAGCACTAGGGGCGATCTCCACGACGTTTTCCGAGTATTTCATTCGCGTCCTTGGCTACGATCCTCGAGTGGCGCCTTATAGCTCGTACGTCCACTACGTCGCGGCCGCGGCAATTCTTCTCACTGCCACGTTCAACTACGTCGGCATCAAGTGGGGCGCGCTGGTCCAGAACGTTACGACGCTGGCGAAGACCGGAGCGCTGATCGTGATCATCGTTCTTGCAATCGCAATCGTTCTGCCTCGAACGGGAGGCCACTTCACCCCCGCGATTCCTGCCGGAAGTTTTACATTCGCGCACTTCGGACTTGCGCTCGTGTCGGTCCTCTGGGTCTACGACGGCTGGGCGGATGTAAGCTTCGTCGGTGGCGAGGTGAAGGATCCGGAGAAGAATCTTCCCCGGGTTCTGATTTACGGGACCCTGATCATCATCGCCCTCTATCTTCTGGCGAATGTTGCGTATCTCGCGGTGCTGCCAGTCGAAGAGATTCGCCAGTCGAAGCTCGTCGCGGCAGACGTTGCACAAAGACTGATGGGCGCGGCCGGAGTGGCGTTCGTGTCGGCTGCCGTGATGGTATCGACCTTCGGGACTCTCAATGGATCTGTGATGACGGGCTCACGGATTCTATTTGCGATGGCGGCTGACGGCCTGTTGTTCAAGCCGATAGCGAAGGTCCACAAAAAATTCCACACCCCCGGCGTTGCGATCTGGCTCGAGGCCGGACTCGGCGTGTTGTTCGTGCTCTTGGGAACTTTCGAGCAGCTCGCCGACACTTTCGTCACCGCGATAGTTCCGTTTTACGCTCTGGCCGTCGCCGCGGTTTTTGTCTTTCGCCGGCGGTCGGGATACCAGCCGCCTTTCAGGGTTCCTGGTTACCCCGTAGTTCCCGCGATTTTCATCGTCGCGACGATACTCTTGCTTGGCAACGCCATCATCGACCCTGGCAGTCGCATCCCGACTTTGGCGGTGTTGGGCGTGATACTCCTCGGCATCCCGCTGTACTACGTCACCCGATCGCGGTCAGAGATCGTCTGAGGTCTTACGGTCGTTGCCGGGTTGAGACAAACGGGATACAGAAAATTCTTGCATGACCCTATCCCTTCGGCATAGAATTGATCCGTCAACCTCTGGGCAATTCTAGCTCAGGGTGGCCTCCAGTAGTTCCTTCCTTCGATAACCCTCGTCTCGCCCCCTCAGGAGTCCGGTCAATGAATCGAGCTCGTTTATTTCTCGCCGCAGTCGTGGCGGCATTTTCGCTTTGTTTTGGTACGTCGGGATTTGCTCAGGGGGTAACCACTGGCGCAATCAGCGGCACCATCCTGAACGATCAGGGTCAGCCGGTGGAATCGGCGCAGATCGAAGTCCGGAACCGCTCCACTGGAGCCCGGAGCGCGTCGACTACCCGCGCCGATGGTCGGTACTTCGTGCAGGGTCTCGAAGTTGGAGGTCCGTACACGGTGACCGCCCGTCGCATCGGCTTCACCCCTCGCGACACCACCGACGTCTATGTCGCGCTCGGGCAAAACGCGCGCGTTGACCTGCGGATGAACACCCAGGCCACGGAGCTCGCTGGTGTACAGGTGATGGGAGCGTCGAGCGGCGTCATTTCCAGCTCGCACAAAGGCATCGCGACGACGATCACCGACTCGGTGATCGCACGCTTCCCCACATTGACGCGCAATTTCACTGATTTCGTGGCTCTCTCGCCCCAGATCTCGACAAAGGGTCCCGGAAACTCGGGCGGTGGACAGAACAACCGGTTCAACGGCATCCAGATCGACGGCTCGGTCGCCAACGATCTTTTCGGACTCAGTTCGACGGGCCAGCCCGGCGGTCAGGCCAACGCCAAGCAGATCTCCCTCGAAGCCGTGAAGGAGTACCAGGTTCTTCTTTCGCCCTTCGATGTTCGTCAGGGAAATTTCACCGGCGCTCTTGTCAACGCTGTAACGAAGAGCGGCTCGAATCAGCTCCACGGATCTGCGACCTACGCGAACCGCAGCGAGAAGCTCGAGCGCAACATCGACTATCTGCGCGCCGCGCCATTCAACGTGAAGCAGGAAGGCTTCTGGCTTGGTGGTCCCATCATCAAGGACAGACTTCTCTTCTCGGTAGCTCCCGAGTGGCAGCAACAGGAGCAGCCGGCTTCCGGTCCTTACATTGGCCAGCCGGCCGGCCTGCTACCAAAGCCGCCCGCAACCGCTGCTGGCGTGGACAGCCTTCGAAACATCCTCATGAACCAGTATGGCTTCGCCGATCCCGGCAACGGCGGCGTGGTCAAGAATCAGAATCCGCTTTCGAACCTGTTTGCTCGCGTGGATCTCATCAACCTGCCGGCCAGCAGCCGGCTCGTAGCGCGCTACAACTACGTCGACGGTCAACAGGATGTTCTAAGCCGCACCCCGACCCGTATCACGCTCTCCAACAACGGCTACAATTTCCGCTCGACCACCAACAGCTATCTCACCCAGCTGTTCTCGAGCATGTCCAACGGCACCAACAATGAGTTCCTCATCGGACTCACGAAGATCCGGGACAAGCGCATCACGCCGCTTTCGGCTCCTTTCGTCCTCATCTCGCGCACCACCAATCCAGGTGGTGGTACCGGCCAGATGACCGCCGGCACCGAAAACTCATCGCAGGGCAACGAGCTGGATCAGGACATTTTCGAGCTCACCGACAATCTGACGATTCCGGCCGGGAACCATCGCTTCACAGTCGGCACCAAGAACGAATTCTTCAAGGTGAGAAACCTGTTCTCCCAGAACTCGCTCGGAAACTTCACCTTTGGCACGCTGGACTCGCTCATTGCCAACACTCCGAGCGCGGCGACGCTCGGCATCAAGCTCGATAACACCGACGGCGCGGCTCACTTCAACGCCCGCACGCTCGGCTTCTACGCCGAGGATGAGTGGCAGGCAACGAGTCGGCTGAGCACGACGTTCGGGCTTCGCCTCGACCTGCCTGGGCTCACATCGAACCCGGGCCAGAATCCGGATGTGCTGAGCACACTGGGAATCAACACTGTCGACGTTCCCAAGAACGTGAAACAGTGGTCGCCTCGCTTCGGCTTCAACTGGGATGTCACCGGCGACCAACGCAATCAGCTTCGCGGTGGAAGCGGTGTGTTCGTCGGGCGCCCGGCTTACGTCTGGCTCAGCAATCTGTTCGGCAACTCGGGCGTCAACGGTTACGGCAACCTTGTCTGCCCCAACATGGCGACTGCTCCAAAAATGCCCAGCGCCGGCACCCTGCCTGCGCAGGCATGCGTCGCTTCAGCTAATGCTCCGAACATCACAGCCAACACCGTCGACCCGAACCTCAAAGTCCCATCGGTGTGGCGGAGCTCATTCGGCTATGATCGCGTTCTCCCGTGGAACGTGATCGGAACGTTCGAGACGTTGTACACGCGCTCGGTCTCCAACTTCTACTACCAGAACATCGGACTGGTCGACAATCCGATCGGCACGGACCGCAACGGTCGCGCGCTGTACGGCGACATTCCATCCGCTGCGGGTGCACCGATTCCGACCCGCAAGCCGGTTCCGGGCACGACACCGGCGCGGACGCTTGGTGACGTCATCAACCTCTCCAATACCAAGACCCACGATTACGCGTACAGCTACACGACCCAGCTCCAGAAACGCTTCTCGAACTCGTTCGAGGGCTCAGTAGCCTATACCTACGGTCACTCGTACGACGTCTGGGATCTCACTTCGTCGGTCGCGTTCTCGAACTGGTCGTTCGGCCGGTCGTACTCAGGCCGTCAGGACGCGCAGGATCTCTATCCTTCCAAGTTCGACGTCCCGCATCGTGTCATCGCGGGCGGTACGTATAGCTTTGCCTCGAAGACAGACGTGTCCGTGAGCTTCATCGGTGAATCGGGCGTGCCATTCGAATACGTCTACGGCAGCGACATCAACGGCGACGGGTCAACGGCGAACGATCTGGTCTACGTTCCCACGGACGCTCACGTCGCGTCCGAGATCCAATTCGTTCAGAACGGGAACCTGACGCCGGCCATGCAGGCGGATTCGTTGGATGCTTTTATCTCCGCCCACGAATGCCTCAATTCACAGCGCGGAAAGATCATGCTGCGGAATTCCTGCCGCACCCCGTGGACCAAGTTCATGAACGGGTCGGTGCGCCAGTCATTGCCGACGCTGCACGGGCACAACTTCATCCTTCAGCTCGACATCTTCAACGTCCTCAACCTGTTGAACAAGAGATGGGGCGCGCAGGACCTCGGTAGCAGCAACAGCCCGAGCCTGCTCACCCGCCGGAGCACCGTTGCCGCAGCCGGTCAGCCCCTCAAATGGGCGAACGGTGCGCAGTCGCTGTTCATCTTCACTCCGTTCCAGCAATTCAACACCAGGAACGCGCAGTCGAACTACGCGCTCCAAATGCAGTTGAAGTATTCATTCTAATGGCAATGCGCGGCTGATTAGATTCAGCCGCGACTGATCTAACGGTAGGAAAATGCCGGCGGGATTCGTCCCGCCGGCATTTTCATTGTCGAGCATCGAACCGGTTCTGTCAGAAAACACGATCCCGATCACACACATCGATGACCGCAATCGAGCTCTCCAGCTATTTCGGCCTCGCGGCGATGACGCTGCTCACGCTCAACATTCTCATCGGCCTCGTGATGTCGGTGAAGTACAATCCCGTCAGGAGCTGGCCGCACCGTCGGATCAACACTTTCAAGATCCACAACTGGACGGCCTACATCGCGCTGTCGATCGCCGCGATTCACCCGGTCATCATTCTTTTCTCATCGACCGCCAGGTTCACCCTGGTGGACATACTTTACCCGGTGAACGCACCCAGGCAGCCGTGGATCAATGTTCTCGGAGCGCTCTCGCTCTACACTCTCGCGTTCGTCGTTCTCACCTCGTACTTCCGTCGCGAGCTGGGGCGAAAGAGATGGAAGACGCTGCATTTCACGGCGTACGGGACCGCGGCACTCTTCTACGTGCATGGAATCCTCACGGATCCCAATCTGAAGGATGCACCGATAGACTTTCTCGACGGCGAGAAAGTCTATGTCGAGCTGTGTCTGCTGCTTGTGATCGTGGCGGCGACGCTCAGAATTCGCTGGCAGCTCCGCCAGCCTGCGCCGCGCGTGCACCGGCCAAAGCCGGTCGTCGCTAGAAAACCTTTACGTTGATGTAACGCTTGGGGTTTTTCTTGATATCAGCTACGAGCGAATCCATGCGCTGCAACAGCTGACGCACGTCATTGTAGACGCCTGGATCATTCAGCAGCTTTGCCGCGCTCCCATTTCCGCTATCGACCTTGGCGATTATCGCGTCGAGCTTGCCGGTCGTTTGCTTGAGGTCTGTACTCATTGCCGCCAGGTTCGCGCTGGCGCTCCGGAAATTGGTGATGGTCGAATCCACCTTTGCGGGGTCGATCGCGCTCGTAGCACGGCGGAGCGATGTCATGGTCGCCGTCAGCTGCCGCGATTGCTCGGAGGCTACCGCCGCGAACTCGTTCACCATGCGATTCGTGGCGGAGATGGTGTTCCTGAGATCGCGAATGCCGCCGCCAGCCACCATCTCGTGCTCCAGAGCGGATGTCATCGCGTTCACCGACCTGGTGATCGAATCGGCCTTGCTCGTCAGTTCAGCGATGCCGGGACTGGATGGTCCGATGGGAATCGTGTCCCCAGGTTTGAACGACCTCGCGTCAGGGCGTGACGGCGTCACCGCTATCGCCATGTCACCGAAGATCCCGTTAGGTACGACTGTAGCCTTGCTCGTGACGGGCACCTGGTAGTCTTTCTGAATTCGCAGCGTCGTCACCAGCGTCCCATCTTGATGCAGGTCCACCTGATCGACGTAGCCGACGTTGACGCCGACCAGAAGCACCGGCTGTCCCTGCTTGAGCCCCGCTCCCCACGGAAACTTCGCGTAAAGGGGATACCCCTTGGACAGTCCGCCACGCGCCAGCCAGAGCGAGCCGAGGACCGTGACGACGATGGCAGCGGTAACGATCAAACCAACCAGTACTTCGTCTCTTGTCTTCATGCCTGGAGGTAAGGAGCGAGCAGAAGCGCGATGAGCGCATCGAACACGAGGATGGCGACCGACGTTACGACCACTGCTTGCGCGGTGCTGCGGCCGACGCCCTCGGCGCCGACATTCGCGGTATAGCCCTCGTAGGAGCAGAAGAAGGCTATCGCGCCTCCGAATATAGTTGCCTTGATGATGCTATACACTATTTGGAACGGCGTGAACGAGAGTCGAAGGCCTGCGGAGAAGTCGGCACTGGTGACATCAGTCGCTGTGATGGCGGTCAACATCGCCATTCCCACACCGATCGCGTTGGCAAGAATCGTAAGCACGGGGAGCATAACCAACGCCGCGATCAGTCGCGGGACCACGAGATAAGCAATCGGATCGTACGCCAGTGTCTCCAGCGCATCGATCTGCTCCGTCACGCGCATCGTTCCTACCTCTGCGGTGATGCGCGCTCCGACTCGCCCCGTGAGGACCAGACCCGTCAGGAGTGGCCCGAGCTCGAGGATTATCGATTGTCGCGAGATCAGACCGACGACGGAGAGTTGGACCCCTCCGAACAGCTGGTATCGCGTCTGGAATGCGGTGACTGCTCCGATAAACGCGGCGACAATGGCGGCTAGTGGGAGCGAGTCGACGCCGATGTTACGCATCTGGCGGATCGTCTCGGGGCCGTAGGTCTTCGGATCCCTGAAAGCGCGACCGATGTCGCGGAGGAAGTAACTCCAGTCCCCAACTTTCCGGAAAGGGCTGAGTGGATCTCCGATCAAGTTCTTACGCGCGCAAAGAGGATGGCTCCCACGACGCCGAATATGATGCTCGGCAGCCACGCTGCCAGATCTGCCGGAATCATTCCTTTACCGCCGATCCCCTTCGTCAGCTGAATGAGCATCAGAAATATCACAGTCGTGCCCAGGCTCAGTCCCACCCCGTACGCCGCGCCACCGCGTTGAGTGCTCGTGGCAAGCGGCGCCCCGAAGAGCAGAATCACGATGCACGTAACGGGTATCGCCAGCTTCAACATCCGCTCGACACGAAGCTCATTCACCTCGGCCCCGGACCGCTCCATGGAGGTGATGAATCGCCCCAGCTCGCGAAACCCCATGTCGGTGGGAGCCTTCTGTGTGAGGGTAAGCTGTTTGGGCGGCTCCGTAAAATGCCTGTCCACGAGCGAGTCGAAGCTGAAAGTAAGATTTTGCATTGAGTCGGTGAGAAGATGCATCGCACCTGTCTGCAAAAGCCATCCCTTCTTGGTTCGGTAGGTAGCGTTGTTGGATGAGATCACGTACGACGGATAATCGGGTCCGTTTCCTTTGCGCTCGATGACCATTCCCTCGATCGATGGAACCACCAGGTGCAGCGCGCCGACCTTGTAGATCCGCCCGCGGTCGGCGGCGTAGGCAAAATTGTATCGATCCGAGGTGACGCTTGTAAGCGTTCCCTGAAGTATGTCCATCCGCTTCTTGTTCGTTATCGGAGCGAGCTCGCCGAGAATCAGGCCCACGATAGTCGCGATGATCGCTCCCACGAAAATCGGGGCGATGAAGCGGTAAAAGCTGATCCCCGATGCCTTGGCAGCCGTAATCTCCGAATGACGCGTTAGCGCTCCGATGGAGAACACCGTCGCGAACAGGACAGCAGCCGGAAGAATCATGAACATCGAGTCCGGCAGCCAGTACAGATAGCTGAGCGCGATTCGGCCAGCGGTCAGATGCTGTGAGAGATACTTGTCGAGATTGTCCGTCAGATCGATGATGTTGACGAGAATGGGAAAACCGAGGGCGGTCGTCACGAAGATTTTCCAGAATTCCGTAAACACGTAGCGGTCCAGAGCCCGCACCATTTTCGTCAAGCCGCGGCTCTCTCGGGCTGGACCATGGGCTTCTTGCGGCCGACCTTCGACCGCACCCATCCGCGAATCGAATCGAACATCTCCTTCATGTCACCGCCGCGAGCAGTGCTCCCCTCCTTACCCATCTTCGCCAGCAGCAGTAGTGCGATCAGGGCGAAGATGACGTTCGCCATCCACATCGACACCACCGCTGGCATAAGTCCGCGCTTGCCAAGCGACTCCCCTACGATCAGACACACGTAATACAGCGCGAAAACGAACAAGCTGACGCCGATGGTAAGCCCCACACCACCACGCGGGAATCGGAGCGCGATGGGCGCGCCCAGCAGCACAAACACGAAGCAGGCGACGGCGAGCGCGAATTTCTTGTGTATCTCGACCCCGTAAGCGTTCATCTGCTGCGTGCTCTCATCTAGCCTTGCGCGCAGAGTCTCGATCGTCGCCAGCTCAGTGATGACCTGAGGCGACGGCGGTCGCACATTCGGCTGCTGAACATTGTCTGCTGTTTTTACTCCGGGGGTCTGTGGTAGCTGCGCTCCGGACGCGCGCGGGGGCGCCTGCGCACGAGCGATCCTCGGTTTGAGCGAGGCGATCGCGCTGCAGTACAGGGTGCCGAGCCCGACGTCCCACGGCTCGCTCGGATCTTCGTCCAGCACTTCCTTGCTCACCTTCGCCTTTGCCTTTCGGAGCGACGCGAGCGTTTTTTGAAACTGTTTGCGCACCAATTGGTGTTCCTTGCGTGCCTTGTTCTGAGCCGCCTGCATCTCGCACACGGTCATCTCGCGATCGCTCTTGTAGGAATCGGCGGTCGTTTTCTGAAACTGGTTCCCAACGCCGCGAACCCGGACGAGATCGACGTTGAAGTACAGCCGCTGTAGCTCGTCGGGATTGTTCGTTGGGACATCCTGCATATTGCCCTTGTAGAGCGTGAGCTCGAGGTCGGTCATCCCTTTGCTCATGCCCATGTTACCGCTGTCGGCGAATATCGTGCGCCGCCGCGTCGGGTCCGACATGTCGTAGATCGTAACTTCGCGCATCATGTTGGACGCTTCGTCGAGGTGACCGGCGCGCAAATAGAATTTGCCGGGACTTACCTCGTTGATCACCTGTTCGCGCAAACCGAACGTAGGCTTTTTCTGGGCGATGTCGCGCTGCAGCGTCGCCAGCTGATGGTTGGATCTCGGGAGGACCTGGTCGTTGAAGAAAATCATCACGATCGTCACGCCTGCCGCCGCCCAGAGAACCGGTGTCAGCACACTGACCAGGCTTACTCCACTCGCCTTGAGCGCGGTGATCTCGTTCTCTGCGGCGAGCCTGCTGAACGCGTACAGCGTTGCCACGAGCACTGCCATCGGCAGAGTCAGGGCAACGGTAAGCGGGACCGACAGCCCGAAGAACTCAGCGATCACGAGCGTCGGCAACCCCTTGCCGACCAGCTCTCCGAAATGCTTGCCGATGTACTGCAACAACAGAATCGACGTGAGCGCTGTAAGGGCGAATGTGAGCGGACCCACATGTTCCTTTAGAACGTAGCGGTGCAGTATCTTCACAGAGTGAAATATACCGTGCGCTCTATGGTAAGCGACACGCAGACAACGAGTTCCGCTCACTCGACGGACCACAGCGCACCGAGTTTCACGCTCGTCATCGGCGCGTTGTTGGCGCTTTGCGCTGTGAGCTCGACGGCGCGCGCGCAGGACCCGCGCGACACGACGAAAGTCACACCCACTCAACCGGCACCACCAACCGGGACTCCAGGCACACCTGGCATCCGTCTGCGGCTAGGCCGCGACACACTCCCGCTTACGCTTCCGTCCGTGTTTTCAGTTGGCGACAGGGAAGCATTCCGCCAGGCGCAGGCACAGATCGAAGCTGCACGCGCCACTGCGTTTCAGCAGAACATGCGCACTATACTCGAGGCAGTCTGGGGGCAGGTCGCCACGAGCAACTTTGCGACGTCTGTCCCGGCGCCATCATATCCAGGGGACCTTCCGCTAAAGCCGAAGCCAAGCGTCACACCCAAGCCCGTGCCGATTCTCGGTGAGTACGCGGATCTCGGACTCCAATTGGATGGACGTCTGGAATTTCGCGGCGAAAAAAATCAGAGCGCACTGTGCTCGTCGAATCTGTTCTTCGATCCCAGCGCGAATTGCCGAAGCGCGTTCGAGCCGCTGGTCGATTTCCAGTTCGCCGCCAAATCTGGAGGAACCGTCGCGGACAGGGTTCATGTCAATCTCGACTACGACACCCAACGCGAGTTCGACGCGTCGAACAACATCTCCATCTACTACGAAGGCAAGGGTAAGGAGGTGCTTCAGCGTCTCGAGCTGGGGAACGTCACGTTTCAGCCTCCAACTTCGCGATACATCACGGCCGGGATACCGAGTGGCAACTACGGCGTTCAGGGCGTTATGAGATTCGGGTCGATGCGCCTCAAGACCATTCTGGCGCAGCAGAAGGGAAACATCGTCCGCGACCACGTCTTCACTGTCGGCGATCGCACGCTCCAGGCGATTGACAGAAAGATCGAGGACTATCAGTTCGAGCCACGGCGCTTCTTTTTCACGATCGACCCGCGTCTGCTGGGGAGTGCCTACCCGAATGTAGACATTCTGGATACACGTCGGATGTCCACGCTATCCGCGTCGCTTCCAGACACGCTGCGACCCACGAAGATATTTCTTTACCGGCTCCTGATCGGCGGTCAGCCCCCGAACCCAAGCGGCCCGCAGTTTCGTCTGCTCGGCAATCCGCGGTCGCGACGCGGCCAGGTCTATGAGTACCTCCGCGAAGGAGTCGACTACTACGCGGATCCTTCGCTGCTCTGGATTGCGCTCGTGCGCCCACTCGCGCTTAACAACGAGCGCCTTGTCGTAGCCTATCGCGTTCGCATCAATGGCCGCGACACCATTTACACTGCAACGGGCGGCACACCCGATCTCTCCTACACTCCCGCACGCGACCAATTCGCCAATCTCGTCTGGGATCCCGATGTCCAGCCCGGAGATCCGGCGTTCGATCGCGAAATCAGAAGCGTTTACCGGCTCGGCGGCCCCGACCTGCGCAGACAGAGCGTCAGCCTCAAGATCGTTACCGGGAGCAGCGAGGACCAGGAGAAACCGGTCGCCGGAACCGCCGACACCTATCTCAAGCTTTTCGGACTCGCGCAGAGCACCAACAGCTCGAGCTTCGACCTCGAGAATCGCATCTGGCCGCGGCCTAGCGATCCGAATTTCGAGCTGAGCCTGGGCTCGCCCGGTTCGCGCACGATCCGCGATCAGTTTCTGATATTCCCGTCCGCGAAGCCGTTTGCCTCCAACGGTCTGGCGACCGCCGGGAACCCCACGAACGACACCGTATACACGACGCCGCCGGAGTACGTGCGCTCCGCTCAACGGCCGGAAGCGGTATACCACATCCGTGCTCGCTATCAGGCGGAAGGAAGCGGTGAGGGAGGAACTCTGATGCTCGGTACCGTCCAGGTGCGACCGAACTCGGAGCGACTGCTCGTCGACGGAATTCCGCTGACTAGAGGAACCGACTACTCCGTCGACTACGATCTCGGACGCGTTTCGTTCAATCGACCCGACACCTTGTTCCCTCGCCCGCGGCAGGTCTCCGTTCAATACGAGGAGAACCCAGTGTTCGAGGAAACTCCGACTTCCATTTTCGGCGCGACCGCGGAATTTCCTTTCGACAACGGGCAGATCAACTTCACGGCGATATCGCAAAGCCAACGCACGAATTTCACGCGGCCGCCGCTCGGTTTCGAGCCCGCGGCGTCGTTGGTCGCGGGTGTCAGCGCTTTATTCAGCTTCGACGCCGAGCCGCTCACGAGTCTCGTCTCGAAGCTCCCTTTTGGCACAACCACTATTCCTTCTCGCATCGGATTCTCGGCCGAGTTGGCCGGAAGTCGGCCCGAGACAAACGCGGCGCAGCAGGCGTATCTCGAATCGTTCGAGGGGGAAGGGGGGCTCACGATTCCCCTTAGTGATCCCCAGTGGTACTTCAGTAGCCAGCCCGCGCTCGGCGTGAGAATACCCAGTCTGTTTGGCCCGGGGGCTTTCGATCTCAACCGCGCGGCAACCCTCGCGTGGCAGACGAACGGCGTCGATGCTGACGGAAAGGTCGTTCGTTACACGATCGACCAGATCGACCCGCTCGTGTCGCAGGTCGGTACCGGACTCGCTGGCCCCGAGCAGCTGCTATGGCTCACGCTTTATCCCCTTTCAGTTGGCGGCCAGCTCGACAACCTCACCAATGTTTTTCGCTGGACCGTCCCCAACACTCCCACAGGCCGACGCTGGCGCTCTGTTCGAACCGTGCTCAATCCCAGCGGAACCGATATCTCGCGCGCCGAGAATCTCGAGTTCTGGGCGCAGATTCCAACTACGATCTCCCGTGCGAAAAGTCCCGTTCTCGTATTCGACTTTGGCGAGATCTCCGAGAACTCGGTCGCTTTCGGCCCCGACACCATGTTCGTCACGGCTGGATCTACACCGGGTACGCGCGACACGACATATCGCGGGAGACAAGTGCAGGGACTCGACGTTCTGGACAGTGAGCGCGATCCGTTCTCGCGCGCATTCAACGTCGCCACGAATGACAACGGGTTAGCGGGCGACGTTGTCGACACTCTCGTCGTCGTCTACGACACTATTCCCGGCGCAGCACCGAGCGTACGGACGGTCCTCGCGGCGAAGACGTGCAAAGGTGGGTACGGAGTGCGGCAGGTGCTCGGGGATTCCAAAACGAATTGCACCATCAACAACAACCGCCTCGACGAAGAAGACATCGACGCGGACAACGTGCTGAACCTCACGACCGCGGAACGCGATCAGGAGCGCTGGTACCGCTACGTAGTCAACCTCGCTGATACGACGAGGCAAACTCGCAAGGGCCAGTGCGGTACTCCACCGCAGCTCGCCGGACAACAGCGTGGCCCGCGTCCCGACGTCTGCTGGATTCTCTTTCGGATTCCCTTCCGGACCCCGGATGATTCCCTCGGCAGTCCTCTCCTGCGCCGCGCCCGTGCGCTGCGAATCACGATGATTTCGGGGGACGGCCTCTCCGACGACGAATTCAGCACGGTTCCGCTTGCTCGCCTCCGACTCACCGGCGCACCGTGGCTGAAAACGAGCGACAAGACCCTGCATGGAATCGCCGGCGAGCAGCCAACATTCGGAGCGGTCCATACCGGAGTCGTCGGGACACAGGATCGAAACGTTCGCAACGGAGCGATCTCATACGCGTCTCCGCCTGGTGTGACCGACGCCCCCACGAGTAAGACCGTGGCGTACCAGCCCGGGCGCGTTCAGGTCAACGAGCGTTCTCTGCGACTCACGGCCACCGACCTCGCGCCGCTCGATCGGGCCGAATCGTACTATCGATTCCCGGAGGGCGAAAAGAATTTCATGGGCTACAAGGAGCTTCGGGTCTGGGCGCGAGGCGTCAGCAGCGGCTGGGGCCCCGGCGGAGAGCTCCAGTTCTACATCAAGATCGCCCGCGATGGCAACAACTTCTACATGTACCGCACGCCGCTCAACTTCGGGCCCGGCCAACAGGCATGGCTCCCCGAGATCAGAATCGACTTCAGTCGCCTCTTCGCGTTGAGGGCACAGATTCAGAACTCGTACCTGCAGGGCAAACAGAGGAACACGTGCACAGGACTGGATTCGACTTTGATCGAGAACACTCCGTTGCCCGCAGGGGCAACGCCCAATTCCCGCTTCGCCGCGTGCGATAGTGGCTACATCGTCTACACCATCGACCCCGGCGTAAGTCCGCCGAATCTCGCCGCCGTGCAGGAGCTGGCTGTCGGAATGCTTCGCGTTCCCGCGACTTCAGGAGCAAACCCGATCATTCCAACAGACACGCTGGAAATGTGGGTCGACGACATCAGGCTTGCCGGCGCGGTCAATCAAACAGGATTTGCCGGCCAAGCCGGCCTCACCGTGATCGCCAGTGATTTTGCCGACATTCGCATCAACGCCAGCCGGCGCGATCCCAACTTCAGGCAGCTCGCCGAGCAGCCGACGTTCCTCACGGACAACAGCTGGAACGTCAGCTCCGCCTTTCATCTCGAGAAGCTGCTCCCGGCATCATTAGGCCTGTCTGTTCCTTTCACGGTCAATTATACGTCCGCGTCCGAGCAGCCCTACTACGTCTCGCAATCCGACATCCTTGCCGACGCCGTACAGGGTTTGCGAACGCCGAGATCCGCTGCAACATCGATCACGCTCGGCGTCCGGCGCACCAAACCAATGACCGGATCCGCGTGGGCGCCGATCCTCAACAACATCGCGTTGAGCTCCTCGTATACGACTGGCGCGTCGCGCAGCGAGTACGAAGATGGCAAGGCAAAGAATCTTGCTATCGGCGTCGACTTCAACCTTACTCGCGCGCTCCTCCCGGAGATGTCGCGCTGGTCTCCGACTGAGCTTCACCTGACCAGTGTGTACAACAACGGAAGTGACGATCGGGTTTCGTTTCTAAAGCCGGCACTCGCGCCCGACGACACGGCCCGGCCTGTCAAGGGGCGGAACCGCACTTGGCGCAATGGCAGCAGCCTGGTCTTCCATCCGTTCAAGGCCGCGTCCGTCAGGTGGGATCTGACGTCGGTTCGCGACCTGCGCGGATACGGCACGGACTCGCCGCTGGGCATTGTTGCGACCAGCGACCGGGATCGATTAGCTGGATACGACACCGGGCTCGAGCGCGAGCGGGCGATGCAGGCGGGGATCAACATCTCCCCGCCAATCACGTCCTGGTTCAGGCCGAGGCTGGATTTCGGAACATCGTACAACATGCTGCGCGACCCGAATACTCTGAGCTTCGCGCGACAGAGCGACAGCACCGGAAGCCTTCGCATTCCGCGACGCCTCGGCAACTCGCAGACGACGACGGCCGGCGTGACCCTCGATCTCCCTCGTGCGATAAAGCTGTACACCGACAGCAACAGCTTCCTCCGCGGATTTCTCGGTGGGCTGCAGCCCATCGACGTCAACTTCAACAGAAGCGTTCTCTCCGTGTATGACGGAAGCGCGGTTCCGGCGACGCTTGGATACCAGTTCGCTGTCGGGGGTATCAACTCCTTCCGTGAGCTCGGCGGCGAGCTGGCCACGAGTGTGGGTCTGGTTACCCAGCTTTCCGTGAATCAATCACTGAATTTGCCACTGGGAGCGAGCATTGCGAGCAGATATCAGCGCATCAACACGCGGAACTGGACGCGGAGATTTCAGTCGGCGCAGGAGATCGTGGACGGAACTCAGACCGTTTTCCCGGATGTCTCCTTCCGCTGGACCGGGAGGCCCGCAGCGCTCAGCGCGATTATTTCGACTCTCGGCGCCAACGCGCGGATGCTTGAGACCAGGCAGATAAACGGAACGCAGCCGTTGTTCGGTGAAGTGGCGGACGATCGGGGTGCGCTCCGCATCAGGAGTTATCCCATGAGCGGATCGGTAGTTTTTGCCGGCGCCCGTCCCCTCTCGAGCACGGTCGGCTTCTCGCTGTCCAAGCGTTTGGACGCAAAGCCCGGTCTGAGCAGCAATGGAGACAACTCGGACTTCAGTATTGACGTTGCGAAACCGTGGAAACTGCCAGCTACCTGGAATCCGCGCAGCGATCTGCGCACCCGAGTCAGCTATCAGAAAAGTCAGGGTCAGAATTTCGTGATCAATCCGCTCGCGCTGAGTGGCGAAAGCAGGCTCAGCGACAACGGGCGTCGGGCATTCAGCATGAGCGCAGATACTGACGTCGCTGAGAATTTGTCATCCAGCTTCGTGATCTCGCGCGTCGAGAGCTTCGACCGTAACCTTAACCGGCGCTTCACGCAGACCGTGCTGAGCGCCGTGATGCATCTTCAGTTCTACGCCGGGGAGTTCAAGTGAGGCAAATGTTCGTTCTCGTGTTTGCGTTTCTCGTTTTTGCCTGTCGCGGTGATTCTCAGAAGGGAACTACCGCGCAGCAGGGAGCGACTGGCGCTGCGACTTCCACCGGCTTCAGCGGAACAGCTGCGTACAACTACGCAAAGGCGCAGGTCGACTTCGGTCCTCGCGTTCCTGGGACACCTGCGGCAAGAAAGGCAGGTGACTGGATCATCAACCAGATGCGGGCGCGGGCAGACACAGTCATCGTCCAGAGCTTCTCATATGCCACGGTCGACGGTAAGAAGCTCCTGCTTCGAAACATTCTCGCGCGCTTTCGTCCGGATCTCAAGGAGCGGGTTCTTTATCTAACCCATTGGGATTCGCGTCCCATCTCCGAGTCGGCAGCGACGGAAGCAGAGAAAAAAATGCCAGTGCCCGGCGCGAACGACGGCGCTTCCGGTGTCGGAATGTTCGTCGCTTTGGGTGATGTGCTGAAGAA
>JAXDME010000274.1:0-6183 GCA_034666285.1 Gemmatimonadaceae bacterium
AACTAAGCTAACGCAATCAGCCGGCCACTTCCTGTGCCGACGCAACGCGTTAACCTTTCACTCATGGCCACACCGTCTGCATTCACCGTAGGAATCGTACAGGAAGCTGTCACCAACGACGTTGAGAAGAACGTCGAGCGGGCGATCGTGCGCATCCGCGAGGCAGTCGATCGCGGAGCACAAATCGTCTGCCTCCAGGAGTTGTTCAACGCGCCCTACTTCTGCAAATCCCAGAAGCACGAGCGCTTCGATCTCGCCGAGCCGATCCCTGGACCGACTATCGAAAGGATGCGGAAGGTGGCGCGCGAGCTCGAGATCGTAATAATCGTACCCATCTTCGAGCGGCAGGCCGCCGGCGTGTATCGGAATTCCGCCGCAGTCATCGACGCCGATGGCTCGCTGCTCGGCGCCTACCGGAAGATGCACATCCCCGACGACCCTCTCTTCAACGAGAAGTTCTACTTCACGCCCGGGGACTCGCACGTGGCGGATGACGGCGATCACAAAGGCGCGAACGGCTTCCGCGTCTGGAAAACCCGCTACGCGAACGTGGGCGTTCTGATCTGCTGGGATCAGTGGTATCCCGAAGCAGCCCGCATCACCAGCCTCCTCGGTGCCGATATCATCTTTTATCCGACTGCGATCGGCTGGCATCCTGCGGAGAAGAAGGAATTCGGCGAGGCGCAGGTCGAGGCGTGGCGCACCGCGCAGAGGGCGCACGCGATCGCGAACGGTGTGTATGTCGCTGCGCCGAATCGCGTCGGACACGAGGACGAGCCCGGTACGGATGGCATAGAGTTCTTCGGCAACTCGTTCATCTGCGATCCCTTTGGAAGAATCCTCGCCGAGGCCGGAACGGAGCCGGCGGTCCTGGTCGCGACGTGCGACAGAGCGCTCATCGAGAGCACGCGCCGCAACTGGCCGTTTCTGCGCGACAGGCGCATTGATGCTTACGCGCCGATTCTCAATCGCTACATCGGATGAAGAAGAAAGCCGCGAGTCCCACGAGCAAGCGCAAACAGAGCGCCGCTCCGCAAGGACGCGGCGCTCTGACTATGGAGCTTTCGCTGGGCAGACGGATGCCGGCGGAGTGTGAGAAGCACGACGCGACGTGGATCGCGTGGCCGCACCATGAGCCGGATTGGCCCGGTAAGCTCGCGCCAATACCGTGGGTCTACGCCGAGATCGTCAGAGCGCTCGCCGACTTCGACCGAGTCGAGATTCTCTGCCACGACGGGACAGTCGCGGATAACGCGCGCACACTGTTGGGGGCGCACGGCGTAAAGGAGAGCCGCTATCGCCTGCACAACGTCGCGAACGACCGCGTGTGGCTCCGCGATTCCGCGCCGACGGGTGTGTTGCGCGCTGACGGACGAGTCGAGCTGATCAACTGGGGGTTCAACGGCTGGGCGAAATACGACAACTATAAAAGAGACTCCGGAATCGGCGCAGAGATCGAGCGCATCACCGGATTACCGCGCATCGTACCGATTCGGCCGGATAACGGAGAGCGCCTCGTGCTGGAGGGGGGCGGAATCGAAGTAAACGGCGCGGGCAGGATGCTCGTCACCGAAGAATGGCTCCTGACTCCCGTTCAGGTTCGGAATCCCGGAATGCTCGCCGGAGACTATGAGAAGGCCTTCGACGAATATCTGGGTATCACCGAGACCATATGGTTGGGTGAAGGAGCGGCTGGCGACGACACTCACGGACACGTAGATGACATCGCGCGGTTCACCTCCCGTGACAGCGTGATTCTGGCGTTCGAGCAGGACCCAGCCGACGAGAACCACGCCCGGTCGGTGGACAACCTGCGCCGCCTCCAGCTGGCCGCGAAAAAACAGCCTTTGAGAATCACAACCATACCGTTCCCTCGTCCGGTTACGATGAACGGCGAGAGACTGCCCGCGAGCTACGCCAATTTCTATATCGCCAGTGGCGCCGTTCTTGTACCGACCTTCAACGATCCCGCCGATCGCGTGGCGCTCAATGGAATCGCCGAAGCGTTTCCGCGCTACACGGTGATCGGTATACACGCGGTCGATCTCGTTTGGGGATTCGGCACACTTCACTGCCTGACACAGCAGCAACCCGCCGGCACCGGCACAAAGCGATGAAGCTTCGCACAAATATCGAGCTCACCTCACTATGAAGATTACACTCACCGGCGAAGAGTCTCTCGCGCTGGAAGCGACATCCGGCCCATTGACGATAGAAGCGCCAACGCCGGACGTTCAGTACTCACCCTTTCACATGCTCGGCAGTGCGCTGGGTGCGTGCACGCTCTCGGTGCTGCACAGCTGGGCGTCGAACAAGAATCTCTCTGTCGATGATTTGATAGTCGACGTCAGCTGGCGTTTTGTCGAAGGACAGCATCGCGTCGGGTCGATGAAGGTGCGGTTGGTATGGCCGAGCCTCTCCGCGGAGCTGTGGCCGCGGGCGATCCGCGCGGCGAATCTGTGCGGAATCCACAACACACTGCATCATCCGCCCGAGATTACGGTCGAAGCTGTCGGGGTGGAATCGCCAGCAATCGAAGCGTCGGCATGACCACAGTTCCGGTCGTCCGGTTCACAGTTGGCGGCCACGAGGCGCACGATCATCCAGTTGCGCCGACCGTTGGTGGTGCGGACAGGCGCTACACGGTGATATACGATGGCCACTGCAAGGTGTGCGGACGGATGGTAAAAATGCTCACCAGGTGGGATCGGAATCGCGAGCTCGAGATCATTCCGTCGCAGGCGCCGGCGATTCGGGAGAGGTTTCCGTGGATTCCAGCGCGGGCGTACGTAGAATCGGTGCAGGTAGTTCAGAACAGCAACGGAAAAACCTGGCAGGGCGCGGCCGCGCTCGAGGAGCTGCTGAAGATTCTGCCCAAAGGCCGGGCGCTCTCCTGGTTGTTCAAGATTCCGCTGGTCCGTCCACTCGTGGATCTGCTCTACAGGTGGTTCGCGCGGAACAGGTACCGCTTCGGTTGTGGCGAGCACTGCCAGGTGCGCGAGGCGAATCTGGATTACCAAGACGAGTGAAAAACTTGCGGTCGGCGGACCGCACGCTTTCTAAGAGCTTCGCCTGTTCACATAGCTGAAAGCTTGACGCAATCGGCCGGACCCACCATCATGATGATGGCGGCGATCCACGCCCAACCTCTTGAGATTCCGCCCCAGCCGGAGTCCGGTGAGAGGCAAAGGGGGGCACACTCCCGGATTGGTTTCGTCGGTCCTTTGCGTCACCAAGGCGCGCTGCTGGGGAGAACGCCCTGGTGCATCCAAAGGAGAAATGACGATGCCAACCAACAAGGATCTCAAGCGCCTCGTTCGCGCTCGCATGAAGAAGACGGGTGAAGCGTACACGGCCGCCCGCTCGCACATAATCACAACGCCCAAGACAGCTACCAAGTCAGTCGACTACGCGGCGCTCGCGGGAATGAGCGACGTGGCAATCAAGGCGAAAACCGGGTGCACCTGGGAACGCTGGGTGAAAACTCTGGACCAGAAGGGCGCCGAGAAAATGCCTCACGGCGATATCGTTGCGATTGTGAGTAAAACGTTCAAGATCGATGCGTGGTGGTCGCAAACGGTGACCGTCGGTTACGAGCGCATCAAAGGTCTACGCGCGCGCGGGCAGCGGCGCGACGGCAGCTACGAGGCGGGCAAGTCCCGTACGTTCAACGTGCCGGTAATGACGCTGTTCGATGCGTGGGCGGACTCACGCGTGCGTCGCCAGTGGCTAAATGGCGATAGCGCAAAAGTGCGCACGGCAAAGGCGCCCAAATCCATACGGCTCGGCTGGGCCGACGGCAGCATCATCGCTGTCGGATTCACCGCCAAGGGAAAATCCAAGAGCTCAGTGGCGTTGGCGCATACGAAGCTGCCTGATCGAGAGACAGCAAACCGTTTCAAGGAGTTCTGGTCGGAGCGACTCGATGCACTCGGCGAGGTTTTGTCGAAGCGTTAGGACCGGTCTTGTGAGCGACGAAAGGGGCCCCGCACGCCGCGGGGTCTCTTTTTGTTCGTACAATCAGCTCCTGCGGCTCGCGCGGGTAAGCGCCCGGTCGAGGGAATTTGCGAATGCCTGCTTCTCACGCGCGCCGTAAGCCGCGTGTCCACCGGTCTCGACTCCGGTCGATCGCAGCTTGTCCATGAAATCCCGCACGGAGAGGCGCTCCCCAATACTCTCGGTCGTGTACTCGTCGCCCCGGGGGTCGAGGACGGCGACGCCTTTTGGAACGAGGAGCGCGGCGAGTGGAATGTCGGCCGTGACGGCTACGTCGCCGGCGACTGCGTGCTCGGCGATGTAGCGGTCGGCCACATCGGGGCCGCCATCGACGCGCACAGCTGATACGTGCGGGTATCCAGGTGGGATGGGTAGTCGCATGTTCGCCACGAGGACGGTCGCAAGCCCGAGACGCTCAGACGCCCGAAAGCAGACCTCCTTCACTGGCTGAGGAGCAGCGTCGGCGTCGACCCATAGTGTAAAAGTCACGGGCGGAAGATAGCCTTTGCACTTCAACTCGCGTCCGCCGCTGGCGCGGTCACCGGCTTTGTGATCATTTAGGACCATCGCTCCCCGCTCTCGGAGACAAGCCATGCGTCATCGGGTCGCAGTCACAGCCGGTTTAGCAGCGATCTTGCTGGCTTGCGCACGATCCGTCTACGGTCAGGACCCATCCCAGCAATCCGTGATGGCGCCTGCGGACGCCGAGGTTTCCGCGCATTACCTCGCGGTTGCCGAAAGTGCGGCCGCGGCACCCAAGGACCGCGCCCTATGGCAACGTCGACTCGACGCGTCTCACGACACACTTGAAAGTGCGTTTGCCATGTACACGAGTAACGGCCAGGGCAACCAGGCACTACGCCTTCTCGTGGCCCTCTCTCGTTTTTGGAGGGGGCCTTCCCTCGTCACCGATTTCGACAAGGCGCTCTCGCTGCCAGCCACTCAGCCGATGATTCGCGCACGCGCGTTGAACAGCGCATCCGCGGCGGCATTCCGATTGAAAGATCAGGAACGCACTCGAGGATGGGCGAACGAAAGCATTCGCATCTGGCGGTCTCTTGGCAACTGGGCCGAGACTGGCCGTGCCTACGAGCGCCTGGTGCAGGCGGCGTTACGGGACGACAACCATTCGGCGTTGCGGGCATACGCCGACACTGGCGAGATGCTTTGCATTCAGGCACACGATGAAGACTGCCACGCGTACTTTCTCAACATGCGTGGCGAATCCGCGAGAGTGCTGAAGGAATACGATTCCGCCGCTGTCTATTACGATCGAGCCGGAGCCATCTACGATCGCGTGTCGCCTACACCTCGGCTCGACATCGCTCATAATATTGGATTCACGTTGCTTGCTCTGGGTCGGATCGCTGAAGCACGCCAGCGCTTCCGTGAGGGATTGGGTCGCGCCGTGACGAGCATGAATCGGAATTACTACCCGTTCATGCTGGCCGGTCTCGCGTCGTCGGACGCCGTGGATGGAAATGCCGCGAGCGCTGCAAGACTATTCGGTGTTTCTGATGCATTGCTCGAAAAGCTCCAGATAGTTGCGGACCCGGCCGACGCTGTAGAATACGAGCGATACCGTGCGATCGCGCGCGCGCGGCTCGGGGGCGCTGCATTCGAAGCGGGAGTGAAAACGGGTCGCGGGCTTTCCGCTGATTCCGTCATCGCGACATTCAAAACAGGTGCTTAGCAAATGAACCGACGAGCATTCGTTCAGTCCGTTACCGCCGCCGCTGTTGGCGTCGGTGCCATACCGCGTCGAGCGCTGGGGGCGCGTCGCCTCGATCGCATCGGACTCGAGTTGTACTCGGTGCGAAATACAATGCGCAAAGACCCGGAGCGTACTCTGGCCGCGGTGCGCGCCATAGGCTACACCGACGTCGAGCTGTTGTGGTCCTGGCACAATTTCGGGCGAACGCCCCAACAGGTGCGCGACACGCTGGCGCACGAAGGTTTGCGCGCGCCTTCCGCGCATATCTCGCCAAACACGATTCTCATCGGTTGGGAGCGAAGCCTCGAAACCGCGAAGCTGCTGGGCCACGAGTATCTCATCGTGCCGAGCCTGGAGTCAGACATGGGGTTGACGCTCGACGACTGGCGGGAGTGGGCCGACCGCTTCAACGCTGCCGGCGCGGTTGCCAGGCGCGCCGGAGTTTGGCTCGCGTTCCACAACGAGGCCGACCA
>JAXDME010000275.1:0-6400 GCA_034666285.1 Gemmatimonadaceae bacterium
GATCCGATTCATCCGGATAAAACTTCCGTCTCGGTAGCCAGATCGAGTGCGATACCCTTTAGTAGGCGACCCCGAACCGCTTCGCTACGTGTTTCGGGTGCTCCAGCTCGTCGAGAACGGCGACAGCATAGTCCTCGATAGTGATGATGCTCTTTCCTTTATCGTCGCTGAGATGCTTGTCATCGGTCGTGCGGTACTTTCCCGTGCGCTTGCCCGGCGCGATCTCGGCCGCGGGACTCAGATAGGTCCAGTCCAATCCCTTCGCCTCGGTGCGCCAGATGTCGAGCGCTTCGCGTCCTTCGCGCGCTTCCTCACGATAGATCTCGGGGAAATCCGGCAGATCAGCGAGTGCCTTGCCCGGCGCGACCTCGAGACTGCTTGCACCGCCGACGTATAGCACGCGTTTCACTCCTGCATCACGCAGACCCTTGATTAGGGCGCGGGAGTTCGCCGCGAGTGATGGTGCTGGCAGGCCGCGCGAGTTTGGACGCGGTGAGATCGCACTGACCACAGCGTCAGAACCGCGCGCGACTCTGGCGACGTCGCCTGCATTCGTCGCGTCACCCTTCACCAGTCGCACGCGCTTGTCCGGCGACTTGACTGCGTTCGGGTCCCGAACCACCCCTACGACTTCATGGCCGCGACTGAGTGCTTCTTCCACCACACGCTGCCCAACATTTCCGGTCGCGCCAAATACTGTGATCTTCATTGCGATTCCTCAGAACGAAATGCGGCTCCCTTATGGTAATGGACGCGACTAGAGGCTTGCCGTCCTCACGAACGCAGCGCGATTTCTTATCAGAAACCAGATCGCCGCTACCGCCAATAGCGCGCTGAAGCCAAGTATCACGTTCATCATCATTCCCTGGTCGAGTGGAATCGGGTTCGGCTGATTCGCCTCGAGGGTTCGCTGCACCGCGAACAACCGCTCCCGTACAGATGGCACGAGCGTTACGAAACTCAAATGAATGAACCCGAACGCGAACCACCCGATCGCAACGATCCGGGCTTGTTCTCGCAGATCGAGCAGACCTTTTCCGATGTACACCGATAGCGCTGCGAATAGGAGGTAGATCGCGCCGGCGGACCAGCCAGTGAAACTCGCCCCAAACAAGAACGCTGGCACGCGCAGCAGGACGAAAAGAAGGGACGACGCGCTTCCGAACAGCGTCAACCAGCCTATGATCGTGATGCTCAGCGGCGTCATCGATGCATCTTCGTCTATAGGCGACGCAAAGGCGGCTTTCGTCGATTGGGTGTTGAACTGAACGAGCCACCACACGGCGATCGCCAACGGGATTCCAAACATCCCCGCCATCACTCGGCGAAAGATCTGGCCGGTGCCCGCGCTGAACTCCGGCGGTATGGGTATGGCCATAGTGAGCAGCAGACTGAACAAGGAGGTTGCCGCGAGGAAACCGGCGAAGATCACGATCGATGTGCGTGCCCACGAGCGCATGCGAAAGAGTCCGACGGCAGTCCAGATGCCAAGGGCGCCGAGTAGGGTAATCATCACGGCACTGACGATGACGAACTGCGCACTGTTGGGTGGTTGGGGCTTCGTCGTCTCCATGAAAAGGGATCCGATCGAAAGCGCCGCCAGCAGCAGCGTGAAAAGGCTTCCCACACTCGCTACTATCGCGCTCCCGGTAACGCCGGCAGGTCTGCTCATGCGGATAATCTATTTCTTTATTGAGGGGCTGGGCTGACGTGGATTTCGGGAAGTCGGCCAAGGTCGTACAATTCATCGTGCGCCACTGACCACTCTCGCCGAGGATGTTTCCTCATGTCTCTCCTTCGTTCTCCATCCGCCCGCCAGATCAGCGTCGGACTCGCGGTACTTCGCGTTGCCGTCGCAACGATCTTCATCAAACACGGCGCGCAGAAGCTGTTCGTCTTCGGATTCGCCGGTGTGACCGGTGCGTTCACTCACATGGGGGTACCACTTCCCGGCTTCACGGGACCCTTCATCGGGTTGCTCGAGTTCTTCGGTGGCATTGCCCTCCTCTTGGGCCTCCTGACTCGCCTGTTCGCTCTCGGCTTCGTGTTCGACATGCTCGTTGCCATCCTTCTGGTCAAGCTCAAGGGAGGATTCTCGGGTTATGAGCTCGAATTTCTCCTTTGCGCGTCGAGCCTGGCCCTTGTTTTCACTGGCGCCGGCAGGTTCTCCGTCGACTCAATGCTCGCGGGACGTCAACAGAAAAACATCGCGAATCAGATTCCCGAGTGAGGCCGCTCCTTGGCGCCTGATCCCATTCGCGTCGGCTTGATCGGTTTCGGTTTCGTATCGAAGACCTTTCATGTGCCGCTGCTCCAGGCGACGGTTGGCTACAAGATCACCGCGGTGTCATCGAGCCGGCCCGCGGATGTGTCGGCAGCTCTACCCGATGCCGAAGTCGTGTCCGATCCAAAAGCTCTCGCCACGCATCCGGACATCGATCTCGTCGTAATCGCGAGCCCCAACGAGACGCACGCGCCGCTGGCCGAGATAGCGATGCGCGCCGGACGGAACGTCGTGGTGGACAAGCCTTTTACTATTACCGTCGAGCAGGCGAGACATCTCGCTGCTGTCGCGAAAGAGAAAAAGGTTCTGCTTTCGGTATTTCAGAACAGACGCTGGGACAGCGATTTCCTGACGATCGATGACGCGATACGCCGGGATCTCGTCGGAAGGATCGTTCTATTCGAGTCGCGCATCGATCGTTATCGGCCCGACGTCCGCGACCGCTGGCGCGAGATTCCCGGACCGGGCGCGGGACTGCTCTACGACCTCGGCCCGCATCTCATCGATCAGACGCTGCTGCTATTCGGAATTCCGGACAGTGTGCAGGCAACGCTTGCGAAGCAACGCCGGGGCGCAAGAACCGATGACTTCTTCCAGCTCGCCCTGCGCTACGGTGAAATGATCGCCGTTCTAGGCGCTGGCTCTCTCGTGTCTGGTGGCAGTGCCCGTTTTGCGGTGCACGGCGATCGCGCGAGCATTGTGAAGCAGAAGCCCGATGTTGAGGAGGATCAGCTCCGGGCCGGGATGTTGCCGGGCGCGGACGATTGGGGACTCGATCCGGATGACGCGGTGGTGTACAACGGAATCACCGGCGACACGCGTGCCTTGAAGACGACGCGTGGTGATCAGCGCGGATACTATGTCGCGTTGCGCGAAGCACTGCAGAAGCGAGCGCCGAATCCCGTACCGCCCGAGCAGGGCGCGACGGTGATGGCAATCATCGAGGCGGCGCTGAAGTCCCACGGCGAAGGGCGCCGAGTCGTGCCTGAGGTTACGGAAGGCGAGCGCGCCGCATGGCCTAACGCATCCAGGGATCACTAAATCGGACTTAGGGGTGTCCAATACTCGGGGCTGGAAGCGGATAACCCGGGAGGTTCCTGATGCAGCAACATCGAGTTTCGCCAGGCAGATGCGGGGGCACTCTTTTCCTCGCCGCAGTCCTGTTGTGCTCCGCGTGCTCCACGCTCACTTCGTCGGGAAAGCCACCGAATCCGATTGCGGAGTCCTGGCACCCCGCCCCGCCGATGCTTCACGCGCGGTCGGCCCACGCCGTCGTCAGCACCAGCGACGCGATCTATGCAATCGGTGGAACCGGAGCTGGTGGCGCGCCCGTGATCCAGGTCGAACGGTTCGACGGGAACCAGTGGCGCGACGAGACGACGTTGCCCGGCGAAGGATTGAACGCGCCCGCAGCTGTCGCCATCGACAACCGCATTTACGTGATCGGCGGATTCAAAACGGTCACCAACGTCCCGACTTCGGAAGTCCTCGTCTACGATATTGCGACCCACGCGTGGAGCACCGTGGCCCCGATGCCGGCGCCGAAGGGCGGTCACGCGGCCGCAGTGCTGAATGGAAAGATTCACGTGATTGGCGGCGGGAACTCGCGCTCGACTCTGGCCGATCACTCCGAGTACGATCCGGCAACCGACCGGTGGACCGAGGGCGCGCCGCTTTCGCGATCCAAGGGAAGTCCCGCCGCGGTTGTCTTTCAAAACCGGCTCTACTCACTGGGCGGCCGAAGCGGTCCATCGGATTTTGGCGACGTTGAGATCTACGATGCGGTGGCGGATCGATGGTCGTCTGGTCCATCGATTGAGCCGCGAGGCACAGCGGGGGCAGCCGCGTACTGCGGAACGGTCTACATTTTCGGCGGTGAATCCCAGGCAAAGAGCACGACGCTCGACGAAGTGTTGAAGCTCGACGCAAATCGCAGTGCCTGGCAGCGGGCGCTGCCGATGCCCACCGCCAGGAATTACGCGCGGGCGGTACCGTTCAAAGGCTCGGTATATCTCATTGGCGGAAATCCCACGGTGGGCATGAGCCACTCGTCCGCGGGAAGCACAACGGTTGAACGATTTGAGGGATGCTAGTGTGGGCTCGCTGCGGTACCTTGGGAGCTTTCTACCCCGCTCGTAACCTCAATATGAACAAGCACTTAGGACCTCAATAAATCCTATTGCCGACTTCGGAACGCCTCTTGAATAAGAGCCTGGTGGAAACCCACCAAAAGCTCATCAGGAGGAAGTCATGCGCCTTATCCCAATCCAAGAATATCGGAGGACCGCGCTAAGCGTTGTAGCGCTCGCGCTTGCCGCTACCTCGACCGCTTACGCTCAGTCGTCGCGGGTCGTGCTGCCGGCCGGAAGCGTCATCATCGTTCGCACAACTGCACCACTTCAGTCGGCAACCGCGAAGAGCGGGCAGACGTTCGAGACCAACGTCGAAGAAAGCGTCGGCGTCGACGAATTCACGGTAATTCCCGCGGGCAGCAAGATCCGAGGCGTCATCTCGCTCGCCACTCCCGCCACCCGGCAGCAGTCGGGTGTCATCGAAGTCGTCTTCGATCGTCTGATCCTGCCCAACGGCTCGACGTTTCCGATTCAGGGTAAGCTCACCAGCACGGACTCGGCCGAGCGGCGGCAGATCGAGAGCGATCCAAACGCGCGCGTGGTGCTCGTTGGCGAACGCGGCGGAATCGGCGGTGCAATCGCCGGAGCGGGCTCCAGCAAGAGCACGAACAACATTTTTGCGGCGTTGGGGAGTTTGCTCTCCAATGGTCGAGACGTAAGCGTCGCGGCTGGGACTCCTCTCGCCGTCGAGCTTCAGAGCGCGGTGACGCTCCGCGGTGGTGGAAGACTTCGCGGTTCCGAGGGGTCCACTATTTACACGGCAACCGATCGGGTGAGCGCGGCGCAACAGTCGCTCGCGCGGTTGAATTACTACCGTGGAGCGGTGACGGGGCAGCTCGACGATGCGACGCGCACCGCGCTATTTCAATTCCAGGTCGATCGCGGCTTGAGTGGCACCGGCAATCTCGACGGCAGAACCGCGCAGGCACTCGGACTCAACACGGGAAGTGGAACCGGAATTTCTGGGTCCAGCTTGTCAGTCGCCGCCGCGTCTGCAGTGCGTCGTGATGCGCAGTCTCTCGTCGCTCGGTTTCGCAGCGAGCTGACCGCCTCGGGTGTGGGACGGCTGGACCCGAACCGCGCGTACTCTCAAAGCGATCTCGATCTCTGGTTCGCGCTATCGGCATTCGCGGATAACGCTTCCATCTACGAGCAGCTCGTGACGAACGGCGGCAATCGTGACGCTGCGGTGCTCGCCGGTCGTGCACTCGCCAGCGCGGCGCGTCGTGTCGACAGCACAATGCAGAGCGCGCGCACATCCGGGCAGATGCAGAACTCCTGGGCTGGCATCCGCGGGCAGATATCTACGATCGATACTGCTGGCAACTAGCGGGAAGCGGGAAGCGGGAAGCGGAAACGTGTAGGCGCGGGGCGAAGGTATCGCCCCGCGCTTGTTGCTTACGCTGCTGGCGCGGGCGCCTCGTTGGCGATGTCGACCACGCATCGCCACACACCATCCGGCTCCAGACGCCAGATGGAATACCCTCTGAGATGAAGCGTCATCGGCGCTCCCTTCGGACCCGGCACCGTCATTTCGTCCGTACCGCGCATGTACGCAAGCTTGCCGTCGGGCGAGAACGTCGGCTTCTCCGACACCCAATGGATCTTGAACCCCGGAGTCTTGTAACTCTCGGCCACATAATTACGAATCGCCGCCTTGCCCTCGACCGCCGGCTGACCGGGCTCGATGACAACTGCGTCGTCCGCCCAATACGAGACGATGCTGTCGACGTTTGTTCCAGCAGTCGCAAGATCAGCCCACTCCGCATCGCGACGCTGAAGCTTGGCGGATTCTGCGACTGGCTCGAACGTCGGCTTCACCGCGCACCCGCCCAGCCCGACGACAGCTGCGACGATAAAAAAGCCGCGCGCGCCTGAAGGTGAGTTGATCATTAGTCGCTAGTCATGATAAAGAGTGGCGCGCCGTCGAACTCGTAGATCGGGCGCAGGCGGTCAACGTTGTAGTACTTCTTCACGTCCACGA
>JAXDME010000276.1:0-12586 GCA_034666285.1 Gemmatimonadaceae bacterium
TACTCATGGAGATAGTGCTGGTGCGCCGAGTCAGTCGGATACGCGTCGCCGGCGCCGTATGGGTACGACTTCACGGCATGGAAGGGAAGAGGGCCTACTGTGGTACCAAAGGCCGTGTTCAGATCGGAGTCCTTGATCCAGCCATCGGTGTAGAGCAGGAAGTCGCGCTTCCAACCCGGCGGCAGCGACTTCGCTGAGCTTGCATCGAACTTGATAGTGGCTTCGTCCCCTGCGCCCATGACTACGTACTTGTCGTCGGGAGTCCGTAACAGCGGCAGGACGTCGCCGAGATGCGTGAAGCTTCCTTCGATTGGACGCCAGGGCGATTGCTTCGAGACTTCGTCGTAAGCGAACCAGTACGGCCCGTAGCGGCCGCCCTTGCGATACATACGGGAAAAGCCGCGGTAGTGGAGGTCAGCGGATACGGGTGCCAGCGTCGTGGTCTTCACGGGGCTGTTGGCGACGTCGCGAGAAACGAACGCCTGGTCCCAATAGATCTGCATGTTCGTGCGAATGCGCACGTGGTGATCACTGGTCGGAAACTTCCCGGCGAGGTCGATCGGGATCGTCTTGTTCTTGCCGGAAGGGAAGCCAATGTTCGGAATGGCGGTCCGCCACCGGCCTCGCGCATCGCGCACTTCGAGCGAAGGCGACGCTACTTTGATCACCGATTGCTGGCCGAGCGCAACGTTGATGCTCGCGTCCGTGGGATAGATCCAGCCGCGCAGGAAAAGGAAACTGCCAGGCGTCCCTGCGGCCTCGCCCAAATCCATGATGAGATCATGCGACTCCACTACTCCCTGATATTTGGTCGGGGTAAAATTCGATACGTACACGTCGTCGTTCTCGCGGAGAGCCGGCAAGAGGTCTCTGCCTCTTTCATCGACGGCGGAGAGTGGCAACGCACGCTGCGCGATCTGGAAAAGGCGCAGCTTCACCGCCGGGCCTGGAGGCACGAACCGCTCGTCGACGAAAACATCCATCGAATCCGGGTGGTCGACGGCGACCAGCTTCACCTCGTCCGCGTACGCCGTTTCCCAGAGCTCCTCGGTCAGTTGTAGGATGTAGCGTCCGTCGAGCGGCTTTAGTGCGTCTCCCGGAATGCGAAGGTATTCCTGCGACGCGCCGGCGGGGGCGAACGCGCTGCTCCCACCCATGAGCCCTAATGGCATCCCCAGTGCGCTGCGCCACATCGCGTCCGTCACGAACCGAAACCGTTTCCCATCCCAGGTATACGCCAGCGCGCACGAACCCTTCAGCATTTCCCGCTCGACTACATCCTGGTCGGAACCCGGGAAGTACACCGTCTGAGGAACGCCATTGGGCCACTCGATGCGGAGCACGTCTGCCTTGAGATGAGGACCGAGGCCAAAGTGCGTGGTGCGACCAGTCGCGACGCGGGTCTGGTAGATGTCACCCGCTCGAAGCTCCAGGCGCGCGCCGACGCCGAACGCGTTGTTCTTACCACTTCCATCGCGAAGGCCTTTGAGCTCCACGTTCACCGCGAGATTGTTGTTCCCGAAATCGTTGCGCAGCAACCGCGGTGCTCCGGCAGCATCGATTAGAAGAAGGTCTTCATCGCCATCGTCGTCCACGTCGGAGGCGGCGATCGAGGACGCGCCGCCAGATCGCACCGGATCCGGAATGAGCGTAGTCCGGTCTACCAACTTGCCGGTGCCATCGTTCCGAAATAGAAAGACCTTGGCCGCGCCACCGACTACGAGGTCGAGCCAGCCATCGTTGTTGTAATCGACGAACGTCGCGGCCAATCCCGGCGTTGACCGGAGCGCCTGCAATCCGGCAGCCGAGCGGGTATCACGAGCAAAAGTGCCGTTTCCCTTGTTGAGCCAGAGTGTCGGGTCGCCGCTGGTCGCGCTGACGACGAAAAGATCGGGAAACCCGTCGTTGTTGTAATCGCCTACGGCCGCAGCGGCTGATCCGCCGCTGCTTCCGAGTCCACTGGCCGTTGTTACGTCGCCGAACCCCTGCGATCCGCCGTTGTGAAACAGTAGGTCGCTGCCCTGCGCGTTCGCGACGAAGACATCGATACGTCCATCGCCGTCAAAGTCAGCGAATACCGCGTCTCGCGCGTCGCTCCTACCGGCCAGACCGAAGCTCGCGGTCGCGTCGGTAAACGTGCCGTCGAGATTGTTGCGGTACACAGTCCGAGGTCCGTTTCCGACCAGAAGGAGATCCAGGTCGCCATCATGATCGAGGTCGACGAACAGTCCCTTGCGCGCTCCTTTGACGTCGCCGACTCCAGCCTTGGCGGTCACGTCCACAAACGTGCCGTCACCGCGGTTGCGGAACAGGTGACCGCGTCCCACACCGTCGATGACGAAGAGATCGAGCCAACCATCGTTGTCGTAATCCGCGAACGTGGCGAAGGCGGCGCCCTGCGGCAACGAGATCCCGGAACGTTCCGTCGCGTCGCGCAGGAATCCACTCTGCACGCGATACAGATGTGCGACCGACTTTCGGAGTGTTGGAGACCACGTCGACAGGAACAGGTCGTCCGTTCCGTCGCCGTCGACGTCGCCAAGAGCGAGCGCACTCGCCGGTGATTGCTCCGCCGTGCCGGCCACTGTCCGCACTTCCGACCTTGCGAGACCCGACTCGCTTGTCGCGTCGACGAATTTCGTCATGTCGACCGTCACGCGTTCTCGCACCGTGTGAAGCGAGATGAAGTTCTTCGGCGCAAAGTTGAGGATCGGACGACCGGCGATCGGACCGTCAGTCCATTTCACATCATCCATCGACGCCTGGTACGGCGCAGTAACCTCCATTAGACCGACCAGGCGATCGACCGCTGTCCGGGCCTGATCGAGCTTTCCCGCGCGGAAGAGCTGGATCGCGCTATCGAGGTAAATCCTCGCCTCCTTCGGAGGTTCTGGCGGTATGCGTCGCACCTCTTCGAGCTGTCGAACGGCGCTGTCCGCCTCGCCTCGCTTTGCAAAGGCTGCAACCAGCTTCAATCGCACGGCGAGATTTGCTGGCGCTACAGCGAGCACATCCCTCAGCCGATCCTCGTGCCTGCGCGCTGAAGCGCTATCCGGTTGTCGTGCCTCAAGCTCGGAAAGAGCATAGAGCACGTGAGCGTTGCCTGTGGTATCGCGACGGAGCCGCTCCAGCGTCGCGCGCGCGTCCTGGGAACGGCCAGTGAGGGCGTAGAGTCTCGCTAGCGCGAGGCCTATCTCTGTACTCGCGGGGTCGAGCTCTCGCGCGCGAAGTAGCTGCTTCTCCGCGTCCGCAAATCGACTGGCTTGCAGATACGTGAGCCCCAGACTCGCGTATCCCAGGGGATCATCTGGTGCCAGCTTGGTGAGCTTCTTGAACTCGGTCTCCGCCTCCGGTAACTGGTTTCGCTGGAGATAGCTGGTGCCGAGTACCCGGGTGGTATAAAGATCTTCTACGGACGCCCGCTCGGACCGGCAGGCGATGGCTGCGAGAGTAAACGCGCCGACGAAGAAGACGGCCCAGGCTCGCGAGGCGCTTGGAGGAGTCGAATGCTGTAGGATGAGCAAAGATAGTCCGTCGACGGGATGGTCGCGACTACCGGCGTGGGAGCAAAACGTGGCAGTCTCACTCGCGGTTTCGCATCAGCGGCGATCGATGCAGGGCTCGATTATGGATCGCTTCACAGATCGGGGATCGCTTATGGTTTCGTAGAACTCGTCGAAGTACTGCAGCGTCTCCTTCACCGTGCCTGGCTTGAGGAGCTTTCCAATTTCGTCGTTGTAGAGAGCATAGATCTCCGTTCTCTTTTTTACGAAGACGTCGAACGCTCTGGCGTACGAGGCGGGGTCGGTACAGTAGCCGCGAAACAGCCTGCGACGAACATTGGGGATGTGCAGGCTTTCGTCTGGTGTGGCGTACCGCGCGTTCACCGCACCAGCGAAGTCGAAATCATAAGCAATAGGCATCACAGTACCATCGTCCTTGATGATTAGCTCGACGTTGTGCAGCCCCGCTATGGAAAAATCGGTATTTCCGATCATGTACTGGAAGACACCGAGGAGTGCGTCCTGGTCCGGATCCAGATCGCTGGCGACCGCGCCCGTCTGCTCGAGGAACTTCCCACCCAGACGGGCTGCGATAGCCTTCGGCTCCTCGAGGACGAACCCATATCGCTGCGCCTGCACTTTTCCGCTGCCGCTGTCCGCGTAGGTGAGACGAAGCAGCCGCGCCTTGTGACTGACCGGTGTCAGCAGCTGGTAGATACGATAAAGCTGGAACTCCTGAAGGATGTATTGCTCGTAGCCGTCGTTGTCGTGGCAGTAGCTGACGAGCTTTGGCTTGTCGAGCTTGTGGAAGATCGATCCTTTCGATGTCTCCCCTTTGAAGTTGAGTCGAAGCGGAGGAAACTCACACATCCGGAGTCGCCAGATTCCGCGTGTACGTGCCTGAAGCGGCACGATAAGCGGACTCCCATCGAGACCTTTGTACGACATCGTGGCGGGCCGCCACGGGGGATCGCCGTGCTTGTCGCCGCGCAGCTTCTCAATGTTGGCGGTGAGAGTAACCTCGATCGGATCAAGAGCGTCGAAAAACGCTGGCGCCGCAGCCACTTTTTTTTCCGGCTCTTGTGCGACGCCTATACGTGACTGGAGTGCGCTGGCTGCTAAGCACGCGCTTACGAGGATGGACCGGAGACGGTGTTTGCGAATAACCGCGGGCTTCGGCAGGGAACAATGAGTCTCAAACGCCATCGGACTCTCCCACTTGAATGGCGCTCGAATATCATGCGCCCACCCGATTCACGCCATAGTTTCTGCGCCGATTCAACTTGAACGAGTCAACGATCTGGCACCGCGGTAGCGCTCAAATGGGATGTGGCTGGACACCCACGAAAAAGTGGCGGCGGACTTTCGTGGCTAGGTGTTTACCCACGCAGCGGGAGTTGTTGTGACCATCACAGGATGCAGCTACTGTCCGCGCATTCCGTCAAAATTCAGTTGCGCTGGGTTGCATGTTTCATGCGTTTGACAAGCTCGTCAATGGTATAGAACCCTCCCGCAGGTCTTCGCCTCCTCCGCGACTTCCTTTCGCGGCAATTCGGAGGCGGTCCCGACAGCTTGATACATAGTTACGACACGTTCCTCGTTGTTCTCTCGGTCGTGGTCGCGATGCTTGCATCCTTCGCTGCACTCGACCTCGCGGGACGCGTGCGCTCGGAATCTGGTGTCACCCGCCTGGGATGGCTCGCGGGCGGGGGAACCGTCATGGGCCTCGGCATCTGGAGCATGCATTTCGTGGGAATGCTCGCATTCCACCTTTCCGTGCCGATCGAGTACGACGTTCCCCTCATGTTGTTGTCGATGCTGGTGGCGGTGGCGGCATCACTGCTCGCTCTGGTGGTCGTCAACCGGCCGCTTGTCGGTATGGGCAGCTTCGTTCCCGCCGGGATTCTGATGGGAGCAGCGATCGCAGGCATGCACTACATCGGAATGGCGTCGATGCGAGTGGAGGCTAGCCGCGGCTACAGTGCTTCGATCGTGGCGATGTCGGTGTTGATCGCCATCCTGGCATCGTTGGTCGCGCTGTGGCTCGCTTTCAGGTTCAGATCCGATACCACTACGACCGGTAGGTTGCTCAAGGTCGTAAGCGCGATTGTCATGGGTGTCGCCATTTCCGGAATGCATTACACAGCAATGGCCGCGGCTCACTTCGATCGCGGCACAGCGACCGGCCACTCATCACACGATATAGTTGCGAGTGGACAACTGGCTGGTGTCATAGCCGCCAGCGCCATTCTGATCATTCTTCTCGCGCTCATCGGCGCGGTCATCGACCGAAGCATGCAAGAGCGCGCGGCCTTCACGAAGCGTCTCGGCGAGCAGACAGACCTGCTGACGAAGAGCGAACAACAATACCGGTTGTTATTCGATCACAATCCGAATGCGATGTGGGTGTACGACGACTCCACGCACTTTTTCCTCGCCGTGAACGAGGCGGCGATTCAGCGGTACGGCTATAGCCGGGACGAATTCCTGTCGCTGACTCGAGGCGATATCCGCGTTCAGGCGGATGCGCGGCCACCGAAAAGGGTGGCGATTAGCGCAGAGGCGACTGCGCGCGACCAGACATGGAATGGGAGACATCGGAAAAAGGATGGCAGCATCATCGACGTCTCGGTCACTTCGCACTTGATCATGTTCGACGGCCGCGCAGCGCAACTTGCGCTCGCCCTGGACGTGACTGACGCACGAAGAACCGAGGAAGACCTCCGCCAGAGTGAACAGCGTACCCGGCTGATACTCGACAACGCCCTCGACGCCGTCATCACCATGCGTGCGTCGGGCGTCATCTCTGATTGGAACGCGCAGGCGGAAAAAATGTTTGGCATCGCCCGAGCCGAAGCCCTGGGGAAGCAGATGTCTAGTACGATCATTCCCCACCGATATCGCGAACGTCACGACGCGGGCCTGAGGAAATTTCTCTCGACAGGTGAGGGGCCGGTGCTGAACAAACGCATCGAGATAACGGCGCTCCACAACGACGGGCATGAATTCCCGGTGGAGCTCTCCATATCCCCGGCGAAGGTCGGAGACCGTTGGACCTTCAGCGCTTTCATCCGGGACCTCACGGAACAAAAGAAAGCCCAGGAAGCGGTGCAGCTTGCTGAGGTGGCGCTGCAGGCGAGCGAGCGCCGTCTGATTCAGATCCTCGAGACGGTGCCACTGGGCATCTTTGTGGCCAACGAGGTGGGACAGATTGTCTTCGCCAACGCGGGCGCACAGAAAATCGTTGGAAAGGGGATAGTTCCAACAGCAAACGTCGGCGAGCTTGCTGAAGTTTACCAGGCGTATCTGGCCGGGACCGACCAGCTCTATCCTGTTGCGCGGATGCCTCTGGTACGCGCTCTGACCGGTGAAGCGGCAACGGTGGACGACATGGAGATCCATCAGGGTCGTCAGGTGATTTCACTCATCGTAAAGGGTGCCCCCATTCTCGACCACGAGGGAAAGATCGTTGCTGCGGTGGTCGCGTTCATCGACACCACCGAGAGGAGATTGCTCGAGGCGCAGGTTGGTCAGACGTCGAAAATGCAGGCCGTTGGCCAGCTCGCCGGCGGCGTTGCCCACGACTTCAACAACCTTCTTACGGTGATCATGAGTTACGGGGCAATGCTCGTGGAACGTCTCGAGCCAGGCGAGGATCGGGAGGACGTGCAAGAGATAACCGCGGCGGCCGATCGTGCGGCGGGCCTCACCCGTCAGCTCCTCGCGTTCAGCCGCCAGCAGGTCATGCAGCCGCGAGTGATGGACCTGAACGACGTAGTTGGTGGCCTCGAGAAAATGCTTCGCCGATTGATTGGAGAAGACATAGAGCTCCAGATAACACTCGATCCAAGTATCGAGGCAATCAACGCCGATCCAGGCCAGCTCGAACAGGTGTTGATGAATCTCGTCGTCAACGCACGCGATGCCATGCCTGGCGGGGGGCGGCTCACCATCGGCACCTCTAACTCCCAGCTATCCGCTGAATCGAGCATGGGTACGCTGCAGGCGCCCGACGGAGACTATGTGATGCTGGCAGTCAGCGACAGCGGATGCGGGATGACCCGCGCGGTTCAACAACGCATTTTCGATCCGTTCTTTACGACGAAAGAGCTGAGTCGCGGGACCGGTCTGGGTCTCGCGACCGTCTACGGAATCGTCAAGCAATCGGGCGGAGAAATTTACGTCTACTCTGAGCTTGGGCGAGGAACGACGTTCAAGATCTACTTCCCTCGCTTCACTCTTGACCCCGCCGAGCGTCCTGAGGATGCGCACTCGACGGAGCTGAGGCCTGGGTCGGAGTCAATCCTGCTCGTCGAAGACGACGCCAACCTGCGGGCTCTGGTTGCGCGGGTTTTGAAGGATCGCGGCTACACGGTGCACGTAGCGGCCAGTGGTATCGAGGCGCTCGTCATTGCGTCGGACCCGCACACCCTGCTCGATGCGGTGATCACTGATGTCGTAATGCCCGGAATGAACGGACGCGAGGTCGTCGAGAAACTTCGCGAGTCTCGGCCGACAATCGGATCGCTACTTATGTCCGGGTATACCGACGACGAGGTGCTTCGGCGCGGCGTTCTGCAGGGTGAGACTGCGTTCCTACAGAAGCCGTTCACCCCCGACCAGCTCGCGCGGAAGATCCGCGCCGTCCTCGACCGGGCGACCGTCGACATCAGCGTTTGATTGTCGAAGTGCCTCTCAATGCAGGCTTTGCAGCTCTGCTATTCACCCCCGAAACGCTCCGTTGGCGTGAGACCTGCTTTCAGAGATGGAGTTGCACGAAGAACACTCCACCGTGAGGGAATCATGCACAACGTACGCTTTAGACTGATGGCCGGACTGGCGGGGGCGACATTGTGCCTCTTCTCCGCCGCGAGCCAGGGTCAAACCACCAACACACCGACGGGCTCCGCGGGTACGGCAACACAGCCGACCGGAACCGACGCAGGCACGACGGTAGGGGCGCAAGCGGGCGCGCCGACGGGTAACGCCAGCACGCCAGCGACGCCTGACGCAGGAACGACGACGACGGCGGGTACCACAACGACCGATGCTGCGACGACGACGACAACTACGACCAGAACATTCCCTGGTGGAACACTCGGAATCCTCGCGGTAGCGGTTCTCGTCCTGCTCGTGTTGTTCGCGCTCTTCCGCGGACGAGATCGGACGGTCGTGCGCGAGACCTACGCGTCATCCAGCACTACCGCCCCAGGGACTCGTAATGTGACAACCGGAACGACGTCTGAAGATCGCATGACCCTCAATTCGCGTGCTGCTTCCGGGACCGGAAGCCAGACCGGAATGAACGATCCGAACGCGCGCAGCTGAAGGGCGGATAACGGCTCGGGAAAGGCGCGGAGAGATCCGCGCCTTTTCTTTTTGATGGATCGTAAAGTCCGAAATGGCGTATCATTCTGGGCAGGTACGCCATCCCACCAGGAGCGACAGTGTCACACAACAGAAGAACCTCGCGGCATCAAGCCAGCCGATTGATTGCCGTATCGGGCTCCGCACTTTCTCTCCTTTGCATCCTGTGGACGAACGCCTGCGCGCAAGACAAAAAGCCGACAGTGATTGCGGCCTCAACGCCACGTCGCGTTTTCGTCAAACCGTCCGACGCCGAGCTCAAAAAGAAACTGACACGGCTGCAGTACTCGGTGACACAGAACGCAGCGACCGAGACGCCGTTCCATAACGAGTACTGGGACAACCACGAACCAGGCATTTACGTGGATGTCGTCTCCGGTGAGCCTCTCTTCAGCTCGCTGGACAAGTACGAGTCAGGCACTGGATGGCCAAGCTTTACCAGACCTCTTGATCCCGCGGCCATCAAGACAAAGACGGATCATCTACTCGGCTTCGGTCGTACCGAGGTTCGCTCCGCCGCGGCCGATTCTCATCTCGGACACCTCTTCGACGACGGTCCGCGGCCCACTGGACTGAGGTATTGCATGAACTCGGCGGCGATGCGATTCATTCCGGCCTCGCGTCTCGAGGCAGAGGGTTACGGGCAATACGTCGCCTTGTTCAGGCCAAAGGTTCTTCCGGCAAAGGCCAGCAAGTAGCGCAACAGGCTTGTGGGACGGGGACGAAGCCAAGACATTCGTGGCAGCGCTTAATCCACCTATTTCCCCACAACATGCCACTGGCTCGAAAAGGCTTCACACTTGTCGAGCTCATAGTGGTGTTGGTTGTTATCGGGATTATCGCCGCAATTGCGATAGCAAAGTTCGTCGGCGTAAAGGAGGCGGCGTACATCTCGAGCATGAAATCGGATCTCAGGAACTTTGCTTTGTACGAGCAATTCTATGCGACCGACAATGATGGGAGCTACTTCTCGGGTGACGGGACAGCCCACGGTTTCAAGCCGACGCCTGACATCACGGTAACTGCCACCGACGACCCCGGTCCACCGCCCAACTGGCGAGCCACCGCCGTTCACGCGAAAACTCCGAAGACGTGCACCATTGGAGTAGCAGACCCGAAGACGTGGACGATCGTCTGCCCGTGATCGAAGCGCACCCGCTGGACTGGACTTGAGGCGCTCGTACCGCGCAGATTTGCGCTTCGCTTTCCCCATCCCCGCTTCGGACCGCCGCTAATGGAATGTTGGCTGATTACGTCGCGCGCGGAAGTCATGAAGCTGGAGTTCGGGGATGCACCGCCTCCGGAGATCTGCCTCCCCGACAGGCCTCTTTCGGATATCCAGGACGACGCCGCTCAGCGCTCCATTCAGGAAGCGCCTTACATTATTTATCGGCGCTATCACCTTGCTCACGAGAGCTGGCGCCTGGGAATCGTGTATTCAGTCGCGGCGCCGACGGTTGGGGATATACAGATCCTGTCGGCGTACCGGGCCGGCCACGAGGCGCGACCGCACCTTGTCTGAGCCGTCGTTACCGGACTTCGTTACTTGTGGCGCAATTTGTCGACGGCGTCATCCAGGAGCTGCTGCAGCCGCCGGTACTCCTCGTCGATTCGCTTTGCCGCGGCGGGTAGCTCGGCCTTCCCTTTTTCTGCGAGATCGGCGAGCCGCTTTCCGGCGTGCGTCAGCTCTTCGCGCAGCTTGTCCAGCGTCTGCTTGAGATCGTCCATGGTAATGTCCTCCTCGGTAAGGTAGCTACTTCTTTCCGGGTTTTACCAGCAGATGTTGGCCGATCTTTACCCGATCTCCCTGAAGCTGATTCCACTGTTGCAGCTGTTCCGGCGTTGCATCGAATTTGCGGGCAATGCTGAAGAGAGCGTCGCCGCGCTTTACCGTATAGTAGAGAGGCTGACTTATCAAAGCGGCTACCGCCTGTCTGAGCCGCCGCTCCTTAGCGGCGGCAGTACGCTGCGCTTGGTGCGTAGTGTTGACGTAGTTCACCAGGGAATCGAGGGCCGGAACCTCGCTGCCCAATGCGGCAAACTTGCCTGACGGAACTCCGGGGTGCGTCACTGTCACGCCATGGGCGGTCAGATAATAGAGCCTTCCGCCTTTCATATTGAGCAACGTATCGTTGGGGAATTCTTGGGAGAGGATCGTCGCCGGCGCATCGGCGTTCTCGAATTTGTCTCCGGGCGCAACGCCGATGAAGATCAATCTGTCGTTCGTCGCGTAGAGGATTCCGTTGGAGCCGCGGTAATAATCGCTGGGGCGGCGCATGAAAACTCGCGCCTTGCGCTCAACTTTTTCTCCGTAGTGGAGCATGCCGCCCTGAAGCTCCCTGTCCGCCGCAGCCCACGCCTTGGGCGCGTCGACGTGTCGCATGAAAAAGAAGTAGCCAAACAGAAGCAATCCAACGAGAACTACTCCTAGCCCCAGTAGCGCCTTTTTCAGGAAGCGGAAAGTGCGGTAAAGTCCCTCAGACTCTCTCATGCTGGATCAGTGTAGTGGGAGGCCGGCACGGGCGGGAGGGCAATCTCCATACCGAGGTCTGGCATATGAGGTGCAACCGAAAGCGGTATGCCCGACCTCGAGAACGACAATCGCCAGTCAGGGGCCGGAAATCCCTTTACGAACGTTGCGGTCCGAAGACCCATCAGGCCGCCCGCGCCGCAGTGGCGACGCGTTCTCAAGGGAGTGCTTCGTGGACTGGGAGCAGCGGTTCTTCTAGCGGCAGGGACAATCTGGACGCTGCGGCAGCAGCATCCTCAGTTCGTAAAGCCCGGCGAGCTGCTGCACCTGCCGCCGGCGCTGGTGACGGCCGCAGTTCCCGGGACGGAGCCTTACACGCCCCCGACCGATGCCAAGGCCGTAGTCGAAATCCAGAAGGTGGCGTTTTCGCTGAGGAAGTACACCAACGACACCGTTCTCGCCCGCCGGATAGCATCTGCCATCGTCGTCGAAGGGGGGAAGAAGAACATCGATCCAGCCCTTCTAGTGGGTGTAGTCCTAACCGAGGATGCGAAGCTCGATCCAATGGCCAAGAGCTTCGTCGGTGCGAGGGGCCTGATGCAGGTGATGCCTTTCCATGCGGGGAAGTGGAAGGGCTGTTTGTCGGCCGACCTGTTCGCGATCGATTCCAATATTTGTCACGGCGTGAGCATCCTGGCGGATCTGATCAAAAGATCTCCGAGCGTTTCGTCGGCACTCCAGCGGTACAACGGATGCGTCCGCGGGACTAACACACCGAACTGCCACACGTATTCCGGGAAGGTCCTCAAGTTCGCGGAGCAGGCTGCGAGTCAGATGCTGGGTTTTTCGACGTCCCAGTAGGTCGCGAGGGTTGGACCTAAACATCTGACCACACGAAAGCGTTACCCCTACCACTCGCAAGTGGCGTCGTATCAAGCACTTGCAACCCAATCATCACATAGATGATATTCTGAGTCGCCGGTCCTTTCCACCGGATCAAAACCTTTTCTTGACGGAATGCGTCAATAGAGGTACCGTTATACGTATCTCAGCAGTGGCATTACCACAATAGATTCGAAATGGCAGAATGGATTGGACGGGAGCTCGAGCGAATCAGAAAGCTCAGAGGTCTCCGTCGTGAAGACGTCGCGGCACGTCTCTCGAGACCGGTGTCGCCGTCGACAATTCGCAATATCGAGCATGACGAGGACTACAATGTCTCGCTCGATCTTTTGCGACAGATAGC
>JAXDME010000277.1:0-7593 GCA_034666285.1 Gemmatimonadaceae bacterium
ATCCCCCGGAGCGGATGCGCGTTCTGTGGATTGCCGCGCATCCCGACGATGAAGACACCCAGCTGATCGCCTGGCTTGCGCGCGGGCGACGTGTCGAGACCGCATACCTCTCGCTCACGCGCGGCGACGGCGGACAGAACCTCATCGGCAACGAGCTGGGCGAAGCTCTTGGTGTGATTCGGACCGAGGAGCTGCTGGCGGCGAGGCGGATAGATGGAGCGCATCAATACTTCGCCCGCGGCTACGATTTCGGTTTCTCGAAGACGGCAGATGAAACTCGCACACATTGGCCGCAGGATTCGTTGTTGAACGATGTGATGACGGTGATGCGCGCATTCAGACCGCACATCGTGATCACCACGTTTTCAGGAACTCCGCGCGATGGGCACGGGCATCATCAGCTCTCGGCTATTCTGGCGAAGCAGGCATACGATCGCGCGGCGGATACCGTTCGTTTTCCGGTGAAAACTTTCGGCGCTGCGTGGACGCCTCTCAAGTTCTATCGTCTGGCGCTTTTCTCTCCTCAGGATCGGACGCTGGCGGTGAACGTCGGCGAGTACGACCCGTATCTCGGTCTCTCCTATCAGGAAATCGCGGCGGACAGTCGATCGCAGCACAAGTCACAGGGGGAAGGGACGCTGCGTCGCAAAGGAGTAGTGTGGGATTATCTCACTCGCGTGGATTCTCGCGTTCCCGCGCCTCCAGCGAACGAAGAGAAGTCGATCTTCGCGGGACTGGACACAACCAGGCTGCTCGTCCAGGATGGACGAGTCACGCCTCCGGACCGGCCACCCAGCGTCGAGATGGAGGCCGTAGCGGACCGCCAGGCGCTCGCCCTCGGCGACATCGCACAGGTCACGCTCACGATCTATAACCGCGGACGCGTACCGATTCAGTTCAGCCATGTGGTTGGAGGCGATCTCGTCACTGGGAGGTCGCTACTCCCTGACTCGAGCTATCGCTGGGTCGAAGGGTACAGTGGCAACGAGATCACCCAGCCCTGGTGGCTCGCTCAGCCGAGGAACGGCGACCTGTTCACGCCCCGCATAGACGGAATGTCCGAGGACGAGCGGAGCAAAAAGGAATGGGAGCGAGCGGACGTCACAGTCAACGGGCAAACCTTCGTGCTTGCCGCTCCAATCGTCTATCACTATGTCGATCGTGTTCGCGGCGACGTTCAGCGTCCGCTCATTGTGGCGCCCGGGATCTCCATCACTCTCGATCAGGCGAGGATTACGATCCGGGCCAACACCCCTTCAACCCAGATAGTCACTGCAACGCTACGTTCGGCTTTGAACACGGCCGCACCGGTAACAGTTTCTCTGACACTGCCTCGGGGGCTTGCAGGCGACTCTCTGCGGCGCACCGTCCAGATGGAGCCAGGATCCACCCGCGCTCTCGCATTCAGGGTGAGTGGCTCGCTGCCGCGCGGG
Organism: Gemmatimonadaceae bacterium; assembly: GCA_034666285.1. Classification (GTDB taxonomy): domain Bacteria; phylum Gemmatimonadota; class Gemmatimonadetes; order Gemmatimonadales; family Gemmatimonadaceae; genus UBA4720. The sequence goes on from JAXDME010000277.1 coordinate 1,434, forward strand.
ATACACTCGATCAAAGCCGTCGCATCGGCGAAGGGAGGGACGTATCAATCGGGCTACATCCCTATCGAGTACCCGCACATCAATCCGCAGCGGATCTATCGTCCGTCGACGGTCAGTGTCAATGCGGTTGACGTTGCGTTGCCAGCGAGGCTCAACGTCGCGTATGTGCCCGGTGTCGGAGACAACGTCGCCCCAGTTCTGCAGCAGCTCGGCGTTCCGCTGACCATCGTCACCCCAGAGGACATTCCCAGGACTGATCTGAGCCGTTTTTCAACTATTGTCGTTGGACCGAGGGCGTATCAGGCGAGCCAGACGCTCATCGACAACAATGAGTACCTGTTATCCTACGTCCGCAACGGCGGCCGTCTCGTCGTGCAGTATGGACAAGGCGAGATGCAGAAGCCGGGAATAATGCCCTATCCGATCACGTTGCAGCAGCGCGCCGAGCGAGTGACGGATGAGACCGCGGCCGTGACTTTCACCGATCCGCAATCGCCTTTGCTCAACGCGCCGAACAAGATCACGCAGGATGACTTCAGCGGCTGGGTGCAGGAAAGGGCGACGTACATGCCGTCGACATTCGATTCACACTATCGCAGCATGCTGGCGATGAACGATCCGGGAGAGCCGCAGAATCGCGCCGCCATCCTCGCGGCGCCGTATGGGCGTGGAACGTACATCTACGTTCCGCTGGCGCTCTTCCGCCAACTCCCGGCCGGCGTTCCCGGCGGTGCGCGCATTTTCGCCAACCTCCTTGGCGGCAATACGATTCGATGAGGCTTCGCCGCACGGCAGCTTTGTTTGTGGCACTCAATGTTCTCGCGGCGTGCAGCTCGGACAATCGAAAAGTTCTGATCGTCTACTCGCCGCACGGGAAAGAGCTGCTCGACTACATGGAGAAGGGATTCGAGAAAGCGCATCCGGATATCGACGTGCAGTGGGTCGACATGGGATCGCAGGAAGTTCTCGAGCGAGTGCGTGCAGAGAAGCCGAACCCCCAGGCAGATGTGTGGTTCGGCGCACCGGCTGAAGCATTTGACCGGGCCACGAAGGAAAATCTGCTGCAGCCATACAAGCCAACGTGGGCGTCAGCGATCGATCCGGAAGGTCGGGAAGCACACGACAACTGGTACGGGACGTATCTCACGCCAGAGGTGATCGGCTACAACCGTGAGGCGGTGAAGGAGGCAGACGCGCCGAGAGATTGGGACGATCTCGTCGATCCAAAGTGGAAAGGGAAGATCGTCATTCGCGACCCGATTCAGTCGGGCACGATGAGGGCGATCTTCGGCGCGATCATGGCCCGCTCGATTGCGGAGACCGGGAAACCTGATGCAGGCTACGAGTGGCTCAGGAAGCTGGACGCAAATACGCGAGAATACACGCTGAACCCGACGATCCTTTACCAGAAGCTGGGCCGGCAGGAAGGTGTCGTGACGATGTGGGATATGCCCGACTTCGCGACGCTGGAGCAGCGGACTCGCATTCCGATCAAGTACGTCATTCCGGCGAGTGGAACGCCATTGCTGGTGGACGGGATCGCGATCGTTCGCGGGAGCAAGCACCCAAAGGAAGCGCAGATGTACTATGAGTACGTCACGACACCCGAGGCGATGATCGCCGCGGCGGATTCGTTTCTACGTATTCCAGCCCGCAAGGACATTCCCGTGGCGAAGCTTCCTTCGTGGATCCGCGATGCGATGACGCAGATCAAGCCGATGCCTGTCGATCGCCAGGTGATGGCCGCGCACCTCGACGAGTGGATGAAGTATTGGGACGCGAACATCAGGAACCGCGGACACGAGCAGTGACCGCCGCGCCGCTGGCGCGAGATGGTGCAGGAGTGCTCGCACTCAATGGAGTGTCGCGCCGATTTGGTGAATTCATCGCCGTCGACAATCTCTCGGTAGAAGTAGGTCCGGGAGAGCTGCTTGCGCTCGTTGGCGCATCCGGCTCCGGCAAGACGACGACGCTGCGCATCGCCGCGGGTTACGAGCAGCCGGATGCTGGAACGGTGACGCTTGGCGGCGCGGATATCACACGCGTGCCACCCGAGCGTCGCGGATTTGGGATGGTGTTTCAGCACTATGCGCTCTTTCCTCACATGCCGGTCGAGCAGAATGTGGCGTTCGGTCTCGAGGCGCGGGGCGTGAGCAAGGCCGAGCGATTGGAGAAGGCGCGCGCGGCATTGACGTCGGTAGGGTTGGCTGGCGCGGGGGACCGGGCGATCCAATCGCTGTCTGGCGGCGAGCAGCAGCGAGTCGCGCTCGCCCGTGCGTTGGTGATCGAGCCTCTAGCGTTGCTGCTCGACGAGCCGCTGTCGAACCTGGATCCCACGTTGCGACAGGCGATGCGCGACGATCTGCGGGCGATGCTCCGTCGCGTCGGTGTCCCTGCCCTATTCGTCACCCACGATCAGGAGGACGCGTTCGCGATTGCCGACCGGATTGCCCTGCTGAAAAAAGGGAAGCTGCTCCAGGTCGGGACACCCGAAGAGCTGTACGAAGCACCCGAGTCGCGAGAGGTCGCCGCGTTCATTGGGCGCGGGACGATGGTGCCCGCGATCGATCGTGGCACCACGGCTTCAGTAATAGTCGGAGGTCGGACCCACGAGCTGAAAGTGAATCGCCCGAAGGGAATGTCGCTGCCGTATGGGAAAGCGTTCGTCGTATTGCGACCCGAGGCGCTGGAGCTGGTCGCTCCGGGCGGCAACGTGGCCTGGCCCGGACGCGTCGTTAATCGCCGGTTTGCGGGCGGTGTCATCGTATACCGCGTCGAGCTGGCGGGCGGCATTACCGTCGATGTCGAGTCCGCGTCGGGGAACGCGCACGAAGACGACAACGTCGCTGTCGCGCCGACCAAGGGGCCGTTTCCGATCGTGCCCGGATGAGGCCGCGCCGCAGGGACAGTTCGCTTCGGATTGTAGGCTCGCCACAGCAACGCAGCTGGCTGATCGCGCTTCCCGTGATTCTGCTGTTGTTATGGACAGTTGTGTATCCAAACGCAGCCGTGATTGCCGGGAGCTTCGAGAACGGGCTGGGACATTGGCGGGAGTTCGCGGCCAGCCCGGCCGATCGTGAAGCGCTGTGGACGAGTCTCGTGATCTCGGTCGCATCGGTGTTCGCCTCTCTCGCCATCGGTGTTCCACTCGCCTTCCTGCTCGGTCGATTCAATTTTCCCGGGCGCCGACTGTTACGAGCGGTCGCGACGCTCCCCGCCGCTCTCCCGCCGCTCGTTGGAGTAATCGCGTTCCTCTTCCTCTATGGAGAGAGCGGACTTGTCACGCGCATCGTACAGCGCGTGCTCGGAATGCACGAAGCTCCGTGGAGGCTCAAGGGAGTAAGCGCGATCGTGTTCGTTCATGCCTACACGATGTACGTCTATGTATTTCTGTTCGTGTCGGCGGGGCTCGAGCGGTTCGACGCGACGCTCGATGAAGCGGCGTCCGGACTCGGCGCGAGCACGTGGCAGAGACTCAGACGCGTGACGCTTCCGCTGCTCATGCCCGCCGTTGCCGGCTCTGCCCTTCTCGTTTTTATGAACGCGCTCGGCTCCTTCTCTGCGCCTTACGTTTTCGGCGGCGGGCTACGGGTGTTGTCTACGCAGATACTGGCGTCGAAGACGAATGGCGCGTTGGGTCTAGCTTACGTGGAGACGACAGTGCTGGCGTTGAGCGCTGTTGCGGGGCTGCTGCTCTTCCGCTGGCTGGATCGAAAGCGGAAGTATACGCTGGCCAGCAAAGGAGGTCGCAAGCGTCGCGAGATACGATCGCGTCGGGTGCAGATTCTCACCAGTGTAGCGGCGGCGGTGATCGTGATAGCGTTGGTTCTCCCACATCTGATGGTCGTGCTCGTTTCCTTTGCGCGAGACGGAGCCTGGACGACGCAAGTGCTGCCGCCCGAGTACACGTTCGATAATTACAGACGCCTGTTCACCGAGAGTGAGCTGTGGCGCCCAATAACGAACAGCGTTTCGATGGCTCTCGTCGCGACCGCGGCGAACCTCGTCGTCTGTTTTCTTGCAGCGTATCTGATTGTGTTCCGCAGATTTCGCGGCAGAGGATTGCTGGAGCTGCTCGTCGCGCTACCGTGGGCCATTCCAGCGACGGCGATCGCACTGGGTTTGGCGGCAACGTTCAACAGAAACGATCTGCTCTCTGCTCGCATTCTTCTCGTCGGCACCTTCTGGATATTGCCGTTGGCCTATTTCATCCGAGACATTCCTTTGGTTGCATCAGCGGTGGAGGGCTCCTTGCGCCAGATGGACGCATCGCTCGAGGACGCTGCTCGCGGGCTTGGCGCGAGCTGGCTTCTCACCATGCGACGCGTGATTCTGCCGGCCGCGCGCCCGGGACTCGTCGCGGGTGGATTGCTCGCGGCAGTGACGGCTGTCGGTGAGTTCGTGGCGAGCGTTGTACTGTACACCCATTCAAACCGGCCGATCTCGATGGAGATCCTGGCCCAGCTGCGCGCGCTGGCTTTCGGCACGGCGGCGGCGTACAGCGTACTGCTGATCTTCCTGGTGCTCCTTATGACGCTTGCCGCCAGATCGTTCGAGGAGAGGCTTGCCTGACGCGCGGACGCGTCCGCGCGTCGTAATCATCGGCGGCGGATTCGGAGGCATTGCTGCCGCCCACGCTCTCAGGCGGGCGTTCGTCGATATCACTCTGATCGACCGAACCAACCACTTCATCTTCCAGCCGCTGCTCTATCAAGTAGCGACTGCTGCGCTGGCGCCGAGTGACATCACGGCGCCGATCCGCTGGATTCTGAGGAGTCAGAAGAATACAGAAGTACTCATGGCTGAAGCGCGGGAGATCGATGTGCAGCGTCGGGTGGTGCGAGTGGACGACGACCTGCGAGTGCTGCCATACGATTATCTCATCGTCGCGCCGGGATCGCGTCACAGTTATTTCGGCCACGACGAGTGGGAGCCTTACGCGCCGGGACTGAAGGCGATCGAAGACGCGTCGGAGATTCGGCGGCGTTTTCTGCTCGCATACGAGGTCGCGGAAAAGTCAGGGGATTCGATAGAGCAGGAGGAGTGTCTCACTTTTGTCATCGTCGGTGGAGGTCCTACAGGAGTCGAGCTCTCCGGGGCAATTCCATTCATCGCGAAGAAAGCGCTCGTCGCGGAATTCCGCAGAGTCGATACGCGTCGTACGAGAGTCATTCTGTTGGAGGCAGGTCCGAGAATTCTGCCCTCCTTTCCGGAGGACCTCGCGCAACACGCCGAACGCGATCTCGCCGACCTCGGCGTGGAAGTTCGAGTCAACTCGTTCGTGACGAAAGTAGAGCGCGATGGAGTGTGGGTGGGAGCGGAGAAGATTCGCGCGCGCACAGCCTTCTGGGCGGCCGGCAACACGGCGTCGCCGCTTGGGAAGTTTCTCGGTGGTCCGCTCGATAGCGCCGGCAGAGTGAAAGTGAGCGACGACTTATCCGTGCCGGGGCATCCGGAGATCTTTGCGATCGGCGACATCGCGACCTTTCAGCAGGACGGGCGGGTGGTGCCGTGGGTGGCGCCGGCTGCGAATCAACAAGGAGCATTCGCGGGCAAGTCGATCATACGCGACACGCGACGGCAGCCCAGAAAGAGGTTTCACTACTTCAACAAAGGTGATCTCGCGACAATTGGCAGGTCGCGCGCTATCGCCGATTTCGGGAAAGTGAGATTCGCGGGAAGGTTGGCGTGGGTTCTATGGCTGTTCGTTCACATCATGTATCTCGTGGGATTCCGAAACAGGATCGTGGTGTTCATCGAGTGGGCGTATGCGTACTTCACGTACCAGGCCGGCGTGCGGCTCATTACGGATGTCGAGCGATACAAACCGCCTGCGCGAACGGCGCAGTAGCGGGGACATCCAGTCGCTAGCATAATTGACTCGCCTGTGCGGGAACTTCTCACTCGGGGGTCGGTCAGATGGTCAGCGACATTGGTGCAGTCGAAGTAGAGCCCACGCCGTCGCAGACGAGCCTGTGGGAAGATTTCGTGGACATCTTTTACGCACCGTCCTCGGTCTTTGCGCGGAGGGCGGGCGGGAAATTCGGCATTGCCCTGCTCTTTCTGGCGGTAGCTTGCGCGATCCTCGCCTTTCTGACGAAGAACGCGATGCAGCCGGTGATGGACGCCGAGTTTGCGCGGCGTACCGCGCAGATGATGC
>JAXDME010000278.1:0-46305 GCA_034666285.1 Gemmatimonadaceae bacterium
GTCCTCCTGTCGCTTGGCGCAGGAGGCCGCGCCGAGCACGACGACCCCGACAATCGAGAACACAACCATTGATCTCATAAAGCCGTCACTCCTGTAGGCGAACCTGTATGTGTCGCCAATCGACCCCTTGTTGAATTCTCTGAGCCTGATGATGTAGAGGCAATGGCCGTACTCGGCCCGGTCCGATCTGCATGACATCGCACTAAGGTCTGATGAACCAAGGTGTGATTGTTGGTGATTCCAAGGGCGGCGACCATTCGGGCGATGATAACGCAACGGGATGCAATCGCCGCGCTGAGTGTCGCGCTCACCATGTACGTCGCGCCGTGGGTCGTGCCCGTAGTCGCGGGTCAGGGTATCGGGATCCCACGGCCAGTTCCGCCAACTCCGGCGTTGAGCGATTCCATCGTTTCCTATCCGTTACTGACCCTGGACGAAGTTGTCGAGCGTGCACTGGCAGTGAGCCCATTGGTCGCCTCGGGGACTGGCGGGGTTGAGGTAGCTCGGTCGTTCAAGCGGACGACGATCGGCGCCTACATCCCGACAGTCCTTGCAACCTCCGCTGCAACACGCGCCGGTCCGGCCGCGGCCCAAACAACGTCTGGCGTTGGTGGGCCCACACCATCGAGCAGTCAGACATTCGGCCTCGCCGCCGCTGTGGACCTTTTTACGGGAGGACGCCGGCAGGCGAACGAAGCATTGGCCCGAGCTGATCTTCGCGCGGCGGGATCGACACTCGTGTCGGACCGTTTCGTTGTCATGCTCGCGGCCCAACAGGGGTTCTTTGAAGTAGTTCGGGCGACAGATCTCGTACGCGTCGCGCGTGCTGCGTTGGCGGAAGCGAATCAGCTACTGCGTTACACGGGAGACATGTTCCGGGCAGGCACTGCGATGAAGTCGGATTTTCTTCGCGCGCAGCTCCAGTCGACGACGATGCAGGAGCAGCTACTCGCTGCAACCGATACGCTCGTGACCGCTACGTATACGTTGGGATGGATCGCGGGCACGGACGGACCCGTTGGAGCGCGCGACGACAGCGCGACCGAGGCGATACGCCCGCTGGTGCTGGACGACAGTGCCATAGTTCGCCTGGCGGTCGAGGCATCACCCGGGGTAGCCGTCGCAAATGACGCGGCCGCTGCGACTAGCGCGGCGCTTCGCGCCGCACGCACCCAATACGTTCCGACTATAAGCGCGAGCGCCGGCCGCAATTGGGCGGGTAGCTCCACCGTCGTTTCCGGGGCGCCGCGCCCGGGGTGGACAGTAACTGTCGGCACGAGCTACCCGGTGTTCAACGGCTTTCAGCGCGAGGATGCTATCGTGCGCGCCCAAGCCGCCGCATACGTGGCCCGGGTGGCCGTGGCAGACACCCGCCGGTCTGTTCGGGCGAGCGCGGCGCAGCTTCTGGCTGCTCTCCGCACAACCGACGCAGCCATTGTGCTCGGAGTCGAATCAGTTCGCTCGGCGCGCGAAGATCTGCGCGTTCAGACGATGCGCTACCGCGCCGGCATCTCCACAATGCTCGACGTGCTCACATCGGAGGCTGCCCTGCTTCAAGCGGAGCACAGCCTGTCGGCGTCGCAGCATCGTTATCACACCACGCGCGCCGCCCTCGAAGCGCTCGTCGGGAGAAAGCTCTGATGTGGATAGTCCACCTGGCTCTTCGCCGGCCGTACACGTTCGTGTGCGTCGCCATTCTGATGCTCGCGTTCGGTGTGATGGAGGCCCTCAGGATGCCGGTGGACATTTTCCCCGCCATCAACATCCCGGTCGTGTCGGTGATCTGGAATTACGGAGGGCTGTCCCCGCGGGACATGGAGCAGCGCATCGTCTCGCCGTCGGAGCGCGCGTACTCCTCGACCGTGAATAACGTCGAGCACATTGAATCGGAATCGCTGAACGGCACCGCGCTGATCAAGGTCTACTTCCAGCCCAACGCCGACATCGCTACCGGTGTCTCGCAGATCACCGCTGTATCCCAGTCGGTGGTCCGTTCGATGCCGCCAGGTATCACGCCGCCATTCATTGTTCGCTTCAACGCCACCGACGTACCGATCCTCCAGCTCGGGATCAGCAGTCCGCAGCGGACCGAAGCCCAGCTCAACGATCTCGCGAACAATTTCATTCGCACTCCGCTGGCGACCATCCAGGGCCTCACTATCCCGGGTGCAAACGGGGGCGCGGGACGGGTGATCAACATCGACATCGATCCGGCTGCGCTCTACGCCAAGGGAATCTCGCCGACAGACGTCACCACCGCGCTCGGATTGCAGAACGTGATCCTGCCGTCCGGCACGGTGAAGATGGGCTCGCTCGAATACTTCGTACGACTGAACTCGACTCCTGACTCGATCAACGTTTTGGGCGACATGCCGATCCGTGAAGTGAACGGAGCGATGATTTACATCCGCGACGTTGCACAAGTGCGGGACGGCTCGGAGATCCAGACGAGTGTCGTGCGCAACAACGGGCATCGCGGGATTTACCTCACGATGATCAAGAACGGAGGTGTGTCGACGCTCAGCGTCGTGAATTCTGTGAAGGCGATGCTGCCCTCGCTCGAGGCAACCCTGCCACCGGATGTAAAGGTGCAGCTCCTGGCGGATCAATCCATTTACGTGACCGCAGCGGTGAGCGGCGTCATTCGCGAGGGCGTGATCGCAGCGTGTCTGACGGCGCTGATGATTCTGATCTTCCTCGGCAGCGGACGATCGACGGTCATAGTTGCGACGTCTATTCCGCTTTCGATCCTGACATCGATCATCTGCCTGTCGCTATTCGGTCAGACACTCAACGTCATGACGCTTACCGGACTGGCGCTCGCGGTGGGGATTCTCGTCGACGACGCGACCGTGGCAATCGAAAACATCCATCGGAACCTGTCACAGGGGAAAGAGCTGGTTCAGGCGATCGTCGATGCATCCGACCAGATCGCTCTTCCCGCTCTCGTGTCGACGTTGGCAATCTGCATCGTGTTCCTGCCGATCTTTGCGCTGTCCGGGCCGGCTGCGGCGCTCTTCCGCCCACTCGCAATGGCGGTCGTATTCGCGATGCTCGCGTCGTACTTCCTGTCGCGAACACTGGTGCCGACGATGGCGAAGTACATGCTCCGGGAGCCCAAGCCGAACTCCGCAGCGTCGAGAGGCTGGTTCAGTCGAGCAGCCGCCGGCTTTCAGCGCGGCTTCAACGCGTTCCGTGGTGGCTACCAGTCGGCGCTGGCTTGGGCGGTAATCCACCGTCGTGGAGTACTGGCGGTGACGGGTCTCATCCTCGTCGGGACGGCGCTGATGGTGCCGCGACTCGGACAGGATTTCTTTCCACAGGTGGACGCGGGGCAATTCCAGCTTCACGTGCGTGCTCCGACCGGGACGCGCGTGGAAGAAACCGAGCTGCTTATCGCCGATGTCGAGAGTGCGATTCGCGAGACTATCCCCGCGAACGAGGTCGCGCTGGTTCTCTCCACGATCGGATCCACTGCAAACTCCATAAATCTGATCCTGGGGTCCAGCTCTGTAGGCCCGGCCGACGCGGACATGCTGGTGCAGCTCACAGCCACGCACGGCTCGACTCCCGGCTATCAACGCGCGCTCCGCGCCACACTGCCTCAGCGATTTCCCGGCGTCACCTTCTTCTTTCAACCGTCCGACATCGTGAACCAGGTGCTGAACCTCGGTCTTCCAGCCCCCATTGACGTGCAGATCTCGGGAGCAAACCTGACGGGCAACTTCGCCATGGCGCAGCGCGTTGCCATGCAGCTGCGCACCGTGCCAGGCGCCGCGGATATTCGCGTTCAGGAATTGATGGACGCTCCGCAGCTCACGCTCTCGGCGGACCGAACGAACCTGACGCAGCTCGGGCTCACGCAGAGCAACGTCGCCTCGAACCTGCTCATCTCGCTCTCCTCCAACGGCTCGACGGCGCCGAACTATTGGCTCGACCCGAAGAACGGCGTTCAGTATCCCGTGAGAGCCATGACGCCGCAGTACAAGAATGCGACCATGGACCAGTTCGAGGCGACCCCGGTCTCGGTGGTTGGACTTCCGCAGCCACAGCTATTCGAGAACCTGACATCGGTCACACGTACGACGATTCCCGCCGTAGTCAATCATTACAACATCACACCGGTGGTGGACGTGCTCCTTGGCGCGGACCAGCGCGACCTGGGCGGTGTTGCGAGCGGCGTCGATGCGGTGATGGCCAAATTGCAGTCATCACTCCCGCGGGGCTCGACGTTCGTGTTGCGCGGCCAGGTGAACAGCATGCGCACTTCTTTCACCAGTCTCGAGATCGGGATCGTGTTCGCGGTGCTGCTCGTCTACATCCTCCTCGTCGTAAACTTTCAGAGCTGGCTCGATCCGCTCATCATCGTCGCCGCGTTGCCCGGTGCAGCCATCGGGATCGTGTGGATGTTGTTCGTGACCGGCACGACACTGAACGTGCCGTCGCTGATGGGAGCGATCATGGCGATGGGTGTCGCGACGGCCAATAGCGTGCTCCTCATCACCTTTGCGGAGGGGCAGCGCCGCGCCGGCCGGAGTGCCATCGAAGCGGCGACCGACGCCGGGTTCGCACGGCTTCGTCCCGTATGCATGACGGCGCTTGCCATGATCATCGGCATGACGCCGATGGCTCTCGGATCGGGGCAGGGCGGAGAGCAGTACGCGCCCCTGGGTCGCGCCGTGATCGGCGGGCTCCTCGTTGCCACCATCTTCACTCTGTTCGTCGTGCCGCTGCTGTACAGCGTCCTGCGAGGAGAACGGCGCCACGCGGCGCAGGAGGTTGTATGATTTCGTCAGCTCCCAACGTTGCATCGAACGGTCAGGCGACAACGGGAACAACGCGGACTCCACCCGAAGCCGGGACCCGGCCGCCCACCTCGCAAGAAACGCCAGCGCCGCCCGAAGTCGAGACGGCGCCGCCAGTCGCTCCGATGGAAAATCGGCGGGTAATGCAAATCGGCGTCGCCTTCGCCGTCGTGCTCATCGGTCTCCTTGTCCTCGGCATCCTGCCCCGGCGTTCGTTGCAGCGGCAGCTCAGCGCCGAGGTCGTGACGGCGACGACCGCATTGCCGATCGTTGCCGTTGCGAAGGCGCAGCGGCCGACGGCTGCGAACACGCTGCTACTTCCCGGAACGATGGAGGCGCTGCACGAAGCCGCGCTTTATGCGCGCGTGTCAGGATACGTGCGTCGGTGGTACGCCGACATCGGGGCACCGGTGCGCGCCGGACAGGTCCTCGCCGATATCGATGTTCCGGAGGTTCAGCAAAGTGTGTTGCAGGCGCGCGCGCAGCTGGCGCAGACACAGAGTGCGCTAGTGCTCGCACGCTCGAATCTGGAACGGTGGCGGCTGCTCGCCGCCGACAGTGCGGTGACTGCTCAGGAGCTCCAGATGATGCAGCAGGCGTACGACGCGGCGGTCGCGAACGTCCGCGCGGCCGAAGCGTACCTGAGGGGATTGATCTCGACGCTGCAGTACGCGCAGGTGAGGGCACCATTCTCTGGAATCGTAACGGCGCGAAATGTCGAGAATGGCGCGTTGATCACCGCCAGCGGATCCTCCTCGGCACCGCTCACCGCGGGTGGATCTCAATACACTCCCGCGACCAGCGTCACCGCGGCCAGTCTCTTTCGCGTCGCGCAGACCGATACCATGCGCGTGTACGTCAGCATTCCACAGCTGTACGTCTCCTCGGTACGCGCTGGCCTGCCTGCAGACCTCGTGATCACGAATCTGAACAATCAGGCTTTCCGCGGAACCATTGTCCGCACCTCCGGAGCGGTAGACCCCAGTACTCGGACTCTGTTGGCAGAGGTCGACGTGCCGAACCCCGCGCGTGTGCTGCTCCCCGGCATGTATGCGCAGCTGCGCATCACGGTTGATCGGGTCAACGCGCCGCTGGTGATTCCATCGACTGCGCTCGTGAATCGGGCCAACGGTCCGCAAGTAATCGAGCTGGTCCCGACGGGCAACGGCCGCGGGACCGTCCACCTTCGCAGCGTACAGGTGGCTCGCGACTACGGCGCGACACTGGAGGTCGTCTCCGGCCTAAGCGATGGGGCGCTGGTCGCGACTATCGGAACGCTGATACTCACCGACGGGCAGACCGTGCGCATCGCTACATCAACAACAGACTCGACGGGAGTAAAGACGGTCGCTCCCACGAAGGGAAGTGCTAACCCAACTCGCACGGCTTCAGTCGCTTCGCGAGTCACCGCGCGCTAGTCAAAGCGCGAATGGAGAATGGTCATGTCGAGAATCGAAGGGTATTCGCTCAAGGTCCTCTATGCCGCGGCTTGCTGTCTGAGCCTGCTTACCGGTCAACGTGCATCTGGCCAGGTGCTACAGGGTGCGGCGGCCTTCGGCGGCTGGCGCGATGACAAGCCGGGCGTAAGGCGTCTGATCACGGCGCAGGATCTGCCGCCTGTCTCCAAGGAGTCCCAGGGCCTTGCTCAGGTCGTGCCGATACCGGCGGGTGCAAAACCCCAGCTTCCTCCGGGCTTTTCTGCCGAGCTCGTGACACCAGCGCTGCGCAACGCGCGCGTGATTCGCGTCGCACCGAACGGCGATTTGTTCGTGGCCAGCAGCATGTCCAACTCGGTGCACGTGTTGCGCATTCCGCCTGGTAGCGCCAAGCCACTGACGATTTCGGAATTTGCGACCGGCCTGCGCCAACCATTTGGCATCGCGTTTTACCCGCTCGGACCAAATCCCAAATGGGTATACGTCGCCAACAGCGACGGAGTGGTGCGCTTTTCCTACAGCAATGGCGATCTCAAGGCAACCGGACCAGCGGAACGCCTCGTCTCAGGAATCCCAACAGCCCACCACTGGGCGCGTGACATCGCCTTCTCGCCGGACGGCCAGCGACTGTACTTCTCGGTCGGGTCCGGATCCAACGTTGCGCAGGACATGTTCCCTGTGCCGCACCTGGTCTCGACTCCGGAGCCGCGTAACATCGAGAGTCTGACCGACTGGCTCAAGGTGAGGCCGGCGGGCTCCGCGTGGGACACCGAGGAGCTTCGCGCCAATGTCCTGTCGTTCGACCCGAGCGGTAAGGATATGAAAATCGTCGCCACTGGCCTGCGCAATTGCTCGGGCATCACGATTCAACCCGAAACCCAGCAGCTGTGGTGCGTCGTCAACGAGCGCGATCAGCTCGGTGACAACACGCCATTCGAGTACGCGACGCACGTCGTCGACGGTGCTTTTTATGGTTGGCCGTGGTACTACACAGGCTCACACGAAGATCCGCGGCAGGCCGGCATGCGACCCGACCTCAACGGGAAAGTCACCGTCCCCGACGTCTTCATGCAGGGACACTCGGCACCTTTGCAGATCGCGTTCTATCAGGGCAGCAACTTTCCCGCCGAGTACAAAGGCAGCGCCTTCGTCACGATGCATGGCTCGTGGGATCGCAGCAACCGCACGGGTTACAAAGTCGTGCGACTCCTCTTCGACGCGACTGGAAAGCCCACCGGCGAGTACGAGGATTTCATGACCGGCTTCGTTGTCTCGGATAACCAGGTTTGGGGACGCCCGGTTGGTGTAGCCGTCGCGAATGATGGCTCGCTGTACGTGACGGAGGATGGCAACGGGACGATCTGGCGGATCACCTACAACGGCAGCGCAACCCGCTGACCGGTTGACGACGATGATCAGGTCTCATCGAGGAACTCCATCGCGCATCCTCGGAATCCTCTCGGGGGGTCTCGCGGCGATCCTCGGGTTTCTCGCCTTCAACGTAATCGACGGCGTCTTCGGCTTCGGCAAGTCGCTCATCGGTCTCGCCGCTGGCATCGCAACGACGTTGCTGGTATTCACGCGCTCACCGCGGGGCCGCGACGCCGATGCATAATCTCGATCCGCTGATCCTGGCACGAATACAGTTCGCGTTCACGGTGACTTTCCACATCATCTTCCCGACTATCTCAATCGGGCTCGCGCTGTTTCTGGCGATCGTGAAAGGCCTCTTTCTCAAGACGCGTGATCCGGTCTACCAGCAGATCTACAGATTCTGGCTCAACATCTTTGCGATGAGCTTCGCGATCGGCGTGGTCACCGGGATCGTGCTCTCGTTCCAGTTCGGGCTCACGTTCTCCAGGTTCGCGCAGATCGCCGGCCCCGTCATCGGACCGTTGATCGCGCTCGAAGTGCTGACTTCGTTCTTCCTCGAAGCCGGATTTCTCGGAATCATGCTGTTTGGGGAAGGCCGCGTTGGGCAGAAGCTTCACTTCTTCGCTACGTGCATGGTCGCGCTCGGCACCGTGCTTTCTTCCGCGTGGATCATGTCGGCGAACAGCTGGATGCAAACTCCAGACGGAGTCGCATGGGAGAACGGACGGCTAGTCGTCACCAACTGGTGGAAGGTTGTCGTCAACCCGTCGTGGCCTGTGAGGCTGCCCCACATGCTGCTGGCGGCCTACATCACGGCGTCGTTTCTCGTTTCCGGAGTCAGTGCGTGGTACCTGCTGAAAGGACGCGAGACTGTCTTTGCGCGGCGAACTCTGTCGCTCGCCATGGCGGCCGCGTGCATTCTGATCGCGACGCAGGTGATGATTGGCGATCGCCTGGGCGGCGTCATCGTGAAATATCAGCCGGCCAAGCTGCAAGCCGCCGAGGGGTGGTGGGACAAAACGACGCCATCGCCGACGCCATATCTGTGGGTGATCTGGCCCGATCAAAAGGCGCAGTTCAATCGGTTCGAGATGGGCACTCCGTACTTCGGCTCCATCTGGCTCACAAAAAGTTTGACGGGAAGCATCGGCGGTCTGCGCAACACTCCGGTCGCCGAGCAACCGAGGATGGTGCTCGTCTTCTACAGTTTCAAGCTGATGCTCGCGTTAGGGATGACCATGTTCGCGGTGGCGGTCACCTCGCTGTGGCTACGGTGGCACGGCCGGCTCTATTCGACGCGATGGTTCCTGCGCATTCTCGTGGTGATGACGCCGTCGGGCGTACTGGCAACGCTCGGCGGCTGGTACACCGCCGAGATCGGCCGCCAGCCCTGGGTGATCAACGGAATACTGCGCACCGCCGACGCTGTCTCGCCGGTGCCTGCGACGACACTGCTGAGCACGTTGATAACGTTCGTGTGCGTTTATGCCGTGTTTTTCTTCGCGTTTCTGATCTTCACGCTGCGACTGATTCGTCGCGGGCCAGGCGGCCTGCCGGCTCACGCCCTTCCGTCGGGCTCGCTGAAGCGCGGACTCCGTCCTGAGATCGCCGGCGTGCAGCCGTACCTGGCGGGAGGGAAGTGACGATGAACCTTCCGCTGCTCTCGGCGCTGTTCATGTTGTTCGCCCTCGGGATCTACGTCGTTCTCGACGGTTTTGATCTTGGCGTCGGCGCGCTTCTGTTCGCACAGCGGGATCAACTGACGCGCGACCGGATGGTGGATGCGATTGCCCCGACGTGGGATGGAAACGAAACGTGGCTGGTGATGGCTGGCATCACGCTGCTCGCCGGATTCTCCATCGCCTACGGTATTCTCATTCCCGCGTTCTGCATCCCGGTAACAGCGATGGTTGTCGCGCTCGGAATGAGAGGCGTCTCTTTCGAATTCCGCCACAACAGCACCACGCTTCGCCGCCGGTGGGATGCAGTGTTCGCTGCGGGCTCACTCGTCGCAGCCCTGGCGCAGGGCGTGATCATCGGCGGATTGATTCAGGGTGTCGACATCGATCGAAACGAG
The DNA here is from genome assembly GCA_034666285.1 of Gemmatimonadaceae bacterium. Taxonomy (GTDB): domain Bacteria; phylum Gemmatimonadota; class Gemmatimonadetes; order Gemmatimonadales; family Gemmatimonadaceae; genus UBA4720. The sequence continues at coordinate 9,693 of JAXDME010000278.1, forward strand.
TTTGTCGGAAGTCCGCTCGACACGTTCAGCCTGTTCACGCTTCTGACCGGAGTGACGGTTGTCGCCGGCTATGCCACGCTCGGGGCAGGCTGGCTTCGTCTCAAGGGAGAGGATGCGACGCGCACCTTTGCGAAAAGGCATCAGCGATGGCTGCCGCTGGCATTCCTTGGACTGACGATGATCACCAGCCTGGTCGCAGCAGCCGTGCAGCCCCGCCTGGTTGCGTCGTGGCCCGCCCACCGTGTCGCACTGTCGTGGTGTTTTATCACATTCATCACCTGCGCACTCGGGATCGCGTGGCTCGCACGTCGCGACGACGTCGATGATCGCATTGGATTCGGGCTCGCCCTCGCGATGATGCTGAGCGGAGTTGTCGCGCTCGGTATTTCGTTCTTCCCGAATGTCATTCCGTTCAGAATGAGTTTGTGGGACGCAGCCTCCGATCCGGAAACCCAGGAGTTCGTGCTCATCGGGGCTTTGATAGCCACGCCGGTCATACTCGGATACACGAGTTTCGCGTATTGGGTTTTTCACGGAAGAACGCCGGCGGACGGATGGTATTGACGAAGAGCGTGGCGGTCTCTCCTTCACTGCGGCGATGGCTCTGGTTCGCGTTCCTTTACGCAGCCGGAGTCGCAACTATGACAGTGGTGGCGTACGGCCTTCGCGCGCTGCTGAAGCTGTTCGCTTAAACCAAACCGTCGCTTACGACCACAAGAGAGGAAACGCCATGACCAGCAGACTCATCGCGACCGGAGATTTCGAGGAAGCTCCCCTAGCCACCGCAAATCCTCTCTGGAGCGCCCGGCTTGCCGACGAGCCGGAAGATTTTGCGAAACTCGGAATCGAGTCGGCGCACATCGAAGCCTTCGAAGACGGGATGCGAACGCGTGGCGGACCGGGCGGCTACGAGTGGTGGTACTTCGACTCCCACCTGCAAGACGGCTCTTCTCTGGTGATTGTTTTCTACACCAAGCCACAACTGAACCCGGGCGGCGAGCTGGCACCGTTCGCCTCCTTGGATCTCACTCGGCCCGGACAATCACCGATCAGACTCGAAGCGCACGTTTCGCCCGATGCGTTCTCGGCCAGCCCGGACCGGTGTGATGTCAGGATTGGGGGAAACACTTTTCGCGGCGATCTTCGCGACTACGAAATCCACTTCTCCCACGACGATGTAGCCGTCGACGTAAAATTGACGGGTCAGGTCCCTTCGTGGCGACCGAGATCGGGCCACATGTTCTTTGGCGAGCACGACGAGCACCTGTTCGCCTGGCTGGTCGCGGTGCCCCAGGGCGAAGTGTCGGCGGACCTGAACATTCGCGGAAAGAAAGAACATCTCCAGGGTGTCGGCTACCACGACCATAACTGGGGTGATGTGTCGATGGCGAAGCTTATCAATCACTGGTACTGGGGACGGGCGCAGGCCGGCGACTATTCGATCGTAAGCAGCTACATCTTCGCGGAGAAGGAGTTTGGCAGCGCGGAGTTGCCAATCTTTATGCTGGCCAGAGGTGGCAAAATCATCGCCGATGACGCCCACAAGGTCCATTTCCATCTCGAAGACGAGCATACCGATTCAAAAAGCGGTAAGCCGGTCGCGAACGTCGTTGTTTACGAATATGAGGATGGTCCGGAGCGCTATCGGGTGAGCTACCGCCGCTCCCGAACGATTGTCGACGCCGAGCTCATCGAGAGAGTCAGCGGGTTCAAGAAGCTCGTGGCCGAACTGGCGCGGTTCGATGGCGCGTACCTGCGCTTCACCGGCAGCGTGCGACTCGAGCACTTCATCGACGGCAAGTTGCTAGAAGATGTCAGCGATCCGGGAATCTGGGAGATGATGTATTTCGGTCACGTCCACCGCTAATCGACACCTTCGCGGAAGAGTCCTGGTATCCCAGTCGGGTCGTGCTTCCTCGAGTTGCTGGCGGCGCTACGTGACGACGCCGATGGGGACAGTGAAACGGAAGAGCGCGCCATGTGGGACGCGCGGCGACACCCACAAGCGCCCGCCGTGAGCGTCGATGATCGAGCGGCAGATCGACAACCCCATGCCAAGACCCTCGGGCTTGGTCGTGACGAAGGGGTCGAAGATGCGCTGGGCGATGGCCGGATCCAGTCCCGGCCCGCTGTCCTCGACCGAGATCAGGACACTGCCTGCCTCGGTTAGTGCGGACGATACCGTCAACTCCGTCGCACGGTCCGTGACCACTTTCATCGCGTCGATCGCGTTCAGGATCAGGTTCAGCAGCACCTGCTGTAACTGCACCCGGTCGCCCACCATGGCCTGATCGCCGACGGCGAGGTCGGTCCGCAGAACGACGCCGTGCCGCTGCACTTCACCGTGGGTGAGCGCCAGCACCTCGCGGATTGTCTGATCGATGTTGAACGTAGTGAGGCGTGGCCCGGATTTCGTTGCGAGCGAACGCAACCCGCGGATCACATCAGCCGCGCGCTGCCCGTCACTGACGATGCGCGCGAACGCGTCACGCGCTTCCTCGATCTCAGGCGTTTCGCGATCGAGCCAGCGCAACCCGGCGCTCCCTCGGCTCACGATGGCGGCGAGGGGCTGATTGATCTCATGCGCAATCGACGTCGCGAGCTCGCCCATTGTAGTGAGCCGCGCCGCACGTGCGAGCTCCGCCTGCGCGTCGCGCAGCGCTTCCTCGGCATTCCGACGCTCGGTGACATCCATGACGACGCCGCTGTATTCGAGCTCTTCGGACACTGACTCGTCGGGGCGCCCTACTATATGGAGGCACTTGATCGAGCCGTCGGGGAGCACCAGCCGATACTCGTGTTCGAACCGGAGTCGTTTGCGCACAGCCACGTCGAGCGCGTCCTGAAAGGCAGCCCGATCGTCGGCGTGAGTCATTGCAATGAAAGTCTCTGCTGGCGGCAGCGGTGCATCCGGATCCACGGAAAGGATTCGCCGAAGCTCTGCGGACAGGGCGACCTCGCCGGTACTGGTCTTCCACCTCCAGCTTCCGGTATGGCTGATCTGCTGAGCCTCTTGAAGTGACGCTTCGCCCCGACGCAGTGCGTCTTCCGCCCGCTTACGGTCAGTTATGTCCACCACGATCCCAGCGAGGAGAGGCGTGCTCCCCGCCACCGGGATTGGAAAACCGCTGACCTCCGCCCAGACGACGCGACCATCCTTGTGCCGATACCGTTTCTCTACTCGCGTGGGCAGCTTTCCCGCTGCAGTTCCCACGATCATCGCCTCGGTCATAACGCGATCGTCCTCATGGGTGATGTCGGCGGCCGATCGGCCGCGCAGCTCCGTCTCGGAATAGCCCATCATTTTCTGGAGTGCAGAGTTTGTCGCGACGTAGTGCCCGTGAGTATCCGTCAATGCGACGCCAACGGGTGCGCCCTCGACCAGATTACGCCACCGCTCTTCGCTCACTCGCAACGCGACTTCTACTGTCTGGCGCTCCCGGTTTTCATTGATCAGTTGCTCATAGAGGCGTGCATTCTCGAGTGAGATCGCGGCCTGCGACGACAGGAGCTCGAGCACAGCGATCCGCTCCGGTGTGAACACGTGCGAGGCCAGCGTGTTCTCGAGATAAAGAACGCCAACCAGCGTTGCCTGCTTCATAAGTGGCACGCAAAGGACCGAGAGCGCGTGGGTCTGCGCGAAGTACGGATCCGCCGAAAAAGGGTTTTCGGCCAGGGCGTCATCAAGGATTACGTTTTCGCGAGTCCGGATTACAGTATGAAGCACGGACTCTGGCATGTCGATCGACGTCACCGTGTGATGCCGCAATTTCACATCGACTGTTTGCCGATCGGTGCTAGCCTCCGCTTCGAGTTTCGGGGTGTTCCCGCGCAGGAGAACGAGCAGGCCGCGCTCGGCGCCAGCGTGCTCGACCGCGATCGTCATCAGGGACTGGATGAGTCGGTCAAGCACGATCTCACCGGAGATAACCTGCGACGCTTTGACCACTGCGCCGATGTCCATCTGCCTGACGGACGCGTCTAACGCTGCATTAGCCCGCGTAGGGGGCACGTCATCGCGAAGCTCAGGGTACAGCTGCTCGAGCTGCCGGACCTTGCCGTCGGCGCCCCAGCGGCGATAGCAGTTCCGCGCGTTCCGGCGATACATGCGAGTGAACGCCTCGAAATTGCGCGCGGCGTAGAACCGCGCAGCCACCTCGTAGGCCAGCCCTTCGTTCTGCTCCAGCCGATTTTCGTGCGCTGAGCAAATGGCCTCTTCGTAGAGACGCATCGCCTCGGCATCTCGTCCTTCGAGGCGCGCGATCTCAGCCGACACGAGTGCGTGTTTATCCTTGAACGTCGGCGGATAAGTGTCGGCCCACTCGCGCAGCCGCTCCTGGTGCTTCGTGAGGAGATCCCGCCACTCAGCCTGTTCGGCAGGCGGACCTTGCTCGAACAGTGCCGTAACCGTCAATGCGGCATAGTAGAAGTAATCGAGCAGCTCGATCTGCGCGGTTGCGATCAAAAGGAGCGCCTTCGCTTTCTCAGCTGCGGCGAGAGCCTCCGCGTAATCACCCGACAGGAACCGCGCTTTCAGTTTGAGGATCCAATAGAAGCAGACCATCAAGGGCATTCGGTTCTCTGTCAGATGGGCCTCGAATGTCGCCTCGTCGAACTGCGCGTCACTGAACGTGGAGAAGCTCGCCGTCCTGCCCTGCATGGTAGCGACGAAGCGCTGTTGGCTCCGTATTATGTCCTCAGTGTCGCCGTACCTGGCTTGCCGGGCGACGTCCAGTGCCACCTCAGACTCGCGCCAAACCGCGTCGAGCGGATCGTTGCGGAGCAGAAGGCCCGGAACGATCTGGTGCATTCCGTAGCAAGCGAAGGTCATATCGCCAATCTCGATCGCGGCGCGAGTCGTCGCGCGCATGTACTCGATCCCGGTCTCGACCGGCTGCGTCCAGAAGGCGACCGTCCCGGTCGCATGGTAGACTTTGGGGCGGTTGGCGATGAAGCCATGCTTCTCCACGAGATCGCAGGCGAGCCTGGCGAAACGATAGCCCTCGCCGTAACGGTGAAAGACCGGGCCGGAGATAAATCCGAGAAGGGCAAATCCGAGCGCGGAAGCGTCGCTGATTCCGTGTTGCATGCTGAGATTCACCATGCGACAGGCAATCACGCAGAATGAGTGAAAGTCTGTGAAATAGGCCGGCGGACCGAGAACCGAGAGCATCTGCACGGCAGCCTGCAGCTCCGGATCGGTCATCAGCGGGAGATCGATCAGGCTGTCGGTTGATCGCCCCTCGAGACTTTGCCCAACACTTTCGTATTCGAGCTGCACTTGCTCCCACGTCGGATGCGGCGGGATGTCGATGTCGAACAGGCGCAGACACGTGAGCGCGCTGGCCACAGCCTGGGGATTTTCCGACTTCACCGTATGGAGTAGAACCTTGATGTGATAGGCGGCCGCCTGATCGACATTCGACGCCGCGTGCCGCAGCAACTCCGCGCACAGTCGCTCCGTTTCGTCGAAGTTTCCGCTCAGAAATTCGCACTCCGCGCGTTCACGCCAAAGATCGAAGGCCAGTTCGTAATGTCTTTCCCAATCCACTTCCTCGAGCAGAGCCATACCGGCTGCGAGATATACGGACGCCGACGCATACGCCGCCGAACCCTTGGCTCTCTGCCCGGCGCGGAGGGCTAGCGCCGCAACCCGCGGCTTCTCATCCGGGTCAACCACGCGGGCGATGCCGCGAATGAACTGATTTGCGACGTCGAACAAATGGTCTGAGAGCTCATCGCTCGTCATGCGCGACAGTAGGGCGCGTCCTATGCGCAGGTGTGCTTCCGCACGGCGTGTTTCAGGAATCAGTGAATAGGCGCCCTGCTGTATCCTGTCATGCAGAAATGTGTAGGCGGTCTCCTGGCGGAGAATCAGCCCGGCATGAACAGCTTCCCGGAGCGATTCATCAATCGCCTCTTCTTTTTCCCCGTGAACGAGAGTGAGCGTAGCGATTTCGACGGCGTTGCCAAGACAGGCGAGCTCTTTCAGTGCTTGCTGCGTGGGAGCCGGCAACCGCTTCAGTTTACCAGTCATGAGCTCCGCGACATTGTTGGCGTAGCTCTTGGCGCGGATGCGACCGATGTCCCACCGCCACGCTCCCGCGACGGTGTCGAACGCAAGCGACCCATCATCCGCCAACGCTGTGAAAAAGTGGATCGCGAAGAACGGATTTCCGCCGGTCTTCTCATGAACCAGTTGCGCCAGCTCCAGCGCGCGCTCCGGTTCGCAGTGCAGCGCATTGGCCACGAGACGCCCGACATCGTCGAGCCGAAGGGGTGCGAGCACAATCTCGTCCACCCTCGCGCCGGAAGTACGCATCGCATCTAACGTGCGCCTCAGCGGGTGCGAGTGACCGACTTCGTTGTCGCGGTATGCGGCCACTAGCAAGAGATGACGTACCTCCTGATGCGCGAGCAGATGCTCGATCAGATCCAGAGTCGCCGCGTCGAGCCACTGGAGATCGTCGAGGAACAAGACGAGCGGATGCTCCTGCCGCGCGAAGACCGCGACGAAACGGCGGAATACCATTTGGAACCGATTTTTCGCATCATGCGGCGGGAGATCGGCGACTGGAGCCTGCGGTCCAACGACGAGCTCCAGGTCGGGCACCAGATTCACGATCAGCTGCGCATTGGGCCCTAGGGCATCGCGCAGCGCATCGCGCCAGCGAGCGAGATCCTCTTCACTCTGACCGAGGAGCGGTCTCACGAGGCTCTGAAATGCCTGGGCCAGCGTTGCAAACGGGATATCGCGCTTGTACTGGTCGAACTTGCCGGACGCGAATAGCCCGCGTGACGGGGCGAGTACTTTGTGGAGCTCGTGAACCACCGACGATTTTCCGATGCCGGAATAACCGGCCACGAGCACAAGCTCCGGTGTACCTTGCGCGACGACACGATCGAACGCAGACAACAACGCGTCGATCTCTCGCTCACGCCCGTAGAGTCGCTCCGGGATCAACAGCCGATTCGACGCGTCATGACTCGCGAGGGGAAAGGTCTCGATGCAGCCGAACGCATCCCAGTCCGACAGGCATCGCCGCAGATCGAGAGCGAGTCCGGCGCAAGTCTGGTAGCGGTCTTCAGCCCTCTTCGCGAGCAACTTCAAAACGATTGCCGAGACCTGCGCCGGTATCGCCGGCACTCGCTCGCTAGGTGAGTCCGGTTGCCGGGCGATGTGGCAGTGAACCCACTCCATTGGATCGCTGGCGATGAACGGGAGCGATCCGGTGAGCATTTCGTAGAGGGTGACACCAAGCGCGTAGAGATCACTCCTGCTGTCTACTGATCGGTTCATCCTCCCGGTCTGCTCGGGCGCCATGTAGGCGAGCGTCCCTGCAATCACCTCTGGGGCTGCCGGCGTTTGATGCTCGCGCGGCAGGTGCGAGGCGATGCCAAAGCCTGTGAGCCACACGCCGCCTGACGCCGTATCTACCAGAATGTTGGCCGGCTTGACGTCCTTATGGATAAGCCCCTTCGCGTGCACATGCCCCAGGGCTTCCGTGAGTGGGATGGCGATGCGCAGAAATTCGCCAACGCCTAGCGGCTGGCCCACAAGCCGTTCGAGTGGCTCGCCCCCGCGGTCTTCGAGCACCAGTACCTGCCGCAAATCGCGCCTGAGCAGCTCCAGTGGCCGCGCTGCCCAGTCGGCGTTGAGCTCTGTGCGCAACGCGAATTCGTGCTCGAGGCGCTCGAGAGACTCCGGCCCGGGATGGTCTCCGCTGGGCGCGACGAGGAGGATCGGGGCAAGGCCGTCGCCCAGACCCCGCGACAATGTGAAGGGGCCTTCCCGCAACTGCGAGAATTGGTACGCCGAGAGTTCGGTCACAGGGAGCCTTCCCATGCACGAGCACGCATACCCGCCACACGCCCGAGACTGAGGCGGCGGCGAGTTATTGCATACCGCATAGTCGTGAACGCATTGTGACTTTGCAAGCGCTGAGACGCCTTGTCGCTGTTGTCTGGCCTATGCGAGCACGGGAGGGTAGGTCGTTACCGGGCCATCACGCTGTCCCGCGCGAGCACGGTACCGGAGACGTCGGCCATCGACTCGTAATACGAGACGAACCGGTCCGTCTCGGGAGCGCGCTGCAGACGGAGATTCTGCGCCCACCGAAAGCCAATAGGCTGGTACCAGAGCTCCACCAGGACCTTGAAAGGCCCCTGTCCTCGCGGGACGTCGATGTTGTAGCGGGTCAGAGCCGAGCCGCCGACGAACGCGGGATCGTTCGCCGCGTCACCTACGACGGCGATGTCGCGATCGGCCGTTGTCTTGTCGAAGCCGCGCGGCAGAATGCGACTGTCCTTCAGGTAGCCTATACCAGACACGATTCCGGTCGTGACGATGCCGTATGGATCGCGCATGATCGACTCGTAGATCTGCACCTGACCGGATTGCGTGATTTCGCGATAGTGCGGTTCGTACCTGAGGCGATCGTCATCGTTGTCGTTGCCGACAATTCGACCGGTCCGGGTCAGAGCGCCCGACTCAAAGACTATTGCGCCAGATCGGTCGCGCACGACAACGTGCAGCCAGGCGCGACGCGAGGGATAAGCCGTCGGGAGCTTGTGGCCGCTCAGGTTCGTCACCTCCACATCTGCCACGAGATGTCCCGAAGCGGCGTGCCCCGGTCGTACCGTCACCGTCGCAGCTTGCGCCAGGATCGCGCGCGTCTGCGACATCGCGAGATCGAGCTCCTGCGGGAATGCCTCGACTGCCAGCTCCGCGCGGTAACGATTGAGCATGCCGAGCACGAAGAAATTTCCGCCTGGGAACCAGTGCCGCCGCACGTCGGGCCGCGACTGGCCACGAATCGCCGTGATGGGAACACTGTCGCCCGCGGCGACGACGCGCGGCATATGACACGACTGGCAGCTTTGCTCGTTGCGGTACGCGCTGTGTTTCCACTCGAGAAAGGGCATCTGCTCGGGCAATGTGCCGACACGGCGACCCGTCGAATCCAGGCTCGGTGTGTACAGCGTGTGACACGTCGCGCACAGCTCGGATTGGCGAATATGTTCGCTCTGGGTCGGAACGAATCCGCTCGACGAGTGCATGATCGTCGTGTGTCCGCGATCCACCGCGTAAGGGCCGAAGATCGGCCGGCGACCCACGGGCGTCGTGGTGTCGATCACGAAGCCGCCGTTGAAGCTGGAGGAATCGCCGAGGCGCTCTGTTCCGATCTGGTGGCACATGGTGCAGGAAACGCCATCCGCGGCGAGGCTGTCGAGATGATTGGTCCCTCCCCTGGTTGGGAACCGGTCGAAGACCAGTCCCCGGCCACCCGACGCGCGCGCGGCGAAGCGCTGCATGGGCATGTGGCAGGTGGAGCAGTCGTCCTGGATCAGAGCGCTCGCGGTCGGGTGATCGAGAACCTCGCGCCGCACGGACGCTTGCCAGTACGGATCGCGTGACGAGTTGGCCATCATCGACGCGCGCCAGTCGAATCCGATCGACGCATCCCGTCCCGAGGGCGTGGTGAGACCGTTGTGACACGCGAGGCACCGATCTGCAGTGAGGAAATGCGCCGGCCCAGCCTCACCCCCACTCGGCGCGGTGGTGTAGCCCATCGTCGCGATGAGCACGAGGATCGCGGCCACCGTCGCGACGGGCGCGCCGAGGCGTCTCAGTGCTCGCATCCCTGACACCAGCCTTTCCAGCCTTGCATTAGCGGTCCGTCCGCGATGTCCCACAACAAATAGGCACGAGCGAGCGTCGAGCGCGTGTCGCGCTGCGTCAGCGGGATGTCGGCACCCAGGCCCAGGCGAACGTGCTGTAGCGCGCTAAGCGAGACCTGGAATTGCGGCACAACGCTCCAGTCGACCGGCGCACCTACGCCGAGGTCGTGCGACGCAGTCAGCTCGACAATCGGCGACCAGATGCGCGTGATCGGTCCGAGGCCGAAAGTCTTGCCGAGCGCGCCGCCGAAGTATGTCGACCGCGGCGCGCGAGACAAATCGACTGGCACTGTCAGACCGCCCTGAAACTGGAAGAAACCTCGTCCGGGGAATAGCTGAGCGCCGAGGATGAAGCCCTCGAACGCCGTTGTGCCGGTACCGAGTCCAATTGTTCGGTCGCCCGTTGGAAGAACTACGCCCGCCAGTCCGCTCACGATCGTGCCGCTGTTCAGGTTGGCGACGAACACGTGCTTGCCTGCGATAGAGATGTCACCCATTCCACCCGCCACCGAAGCGCCATTCGGACGCGCGACGAACCCGAACGGGATGTCGAGCTCGAGCTGACTGCGGATCCCGAAACGTTTCTCGTAGATGAGATGATTCTCGTCCGACCTCGGCGCGCGCGTTGCGAATGCGCTCGTCGCGACCCACTCATCCTCCGGAAATGCTTTCTCGGTGGTCTGCGCGAGCGCCACGTTGAACTCGCCGAGCGGATATCGACGATCCTTACACAAAGTCCGCATGTACGCGGTGACGTTTCGAATCTGCTGCGGGGTGAGCAGGTCGCGGAACGCAGGCATGATCCGGCTGAAGCCGCGCACCGGCCCGCCATCGCGAATGACCGCCGCCCAATCCACCGTCATCTCGGCAGTGGTGGCAACGCAGTCGTTGAATACTGGAAGTGGCTGCGCAAATCCCACTGTGCTTCGCGGAGCGCCCGCCCCGTCGAGGCCGTGGCACGCGGCGCAGGTCGTGCGAAAAATCTCCTCTCCTGCTTTCGGGTCGCCGAAGGGGGCGCCGATCGCACCGCTCGCTCCCACGAGCAACGCGATAACCGGCACCGCCGCGACGAACAAAATCGCGGCGATGCGCATCGGCAACCAATATATGATTACAGCCAGGTAGGTTCGCATGTGTTCCATTGCGAATGGCGAATGGAAGTGTGCGCACCACGAGGATCGGACACTATCCTACTTTGGTAGGACGGGTCAGCAAGACGAAGCCGATCGCTACGGAGGAGTTACCTCGATCGTTCCCATCATGCCCTTGTCTTCGTGCGAGAGTATGTGGCAGTGAAAGACGAACCTGCCGACGATCAACGGGTCGGTGAACGGGATGATTACCTTCACCTCGCCGCCGATTGGGACATCGACGATGTCGCGATGGTCGTCGACGGGTTGCGCAACGCCGTTGATCTCCACCAGCTGAAAAGGGCCCTGGTGGATGTGAAAGGTGTGCAGCTCGTCCGCCGAGTTGCGGATCGTCCACTCCTCGATTGCGCCGAGCTTGACGCGGACGTCGGTCCTGCCCGGATCGAAGGTCCTGCCGTTGATGAACAGAGTGTCACCATCCTTCGTTTCCGAGAACACGATGGTGCGCCGGTTGGTGACCTTTCCCCGGAGATCTTCGACGGACAGCAGCGCGGGAGGGAGGAGCACCGGCGTGGCCGGCGGTCCTTCCACGCGCACAGTTGCCATGACCGTACCGGCATACTGATTTCCTTCGCGCCCGGTGTCGACGTCTCCCGTCCGGAGCACGTAGACTCCCGGAGCACCGGCCGTCACGAGAACCTCCGCGCGGGCGCCCGGCGACAGCCTGACCGTGTCTGCCGTCGCTATTCTCGTCCGACGGTTCCCGTCGCGGGCCACCAGCCGAAACTGGTGGCTGTCGAGCGTGAGCACGAAGTAGAGATCGGCGGACAGATTCCCGATCCGCCACAGCTCGGTCGCGCCCGGGCGGAGCACGATCACCGGCTTTACCACGCCGTTGATGGTGCGGATGACGCGCTTGCCGATGTGGGTGATCACGACGCGTTCATTTTCGAGCTGAAGACCTTTGAGCAGTAACAGGCGCTCCGGCACGTGGCGAAGTGTAGGGAACGAATCCAGGAGCCCATCGACAATCAGCGCTCCTGCCATACCGTTTCGGACCTGCTCGTCGGAGAAACCGTGAGTGTGCGGGTGATACCAGAAAAGTCCCGGGGGTTGATTGCCCGGAATCCGGATCTCGTAGTCCTGCGCTTGTCCCGGCGCGACGCGCAGGAAGACGTTATCAGAGTTGCCGCGCGGCGAAACCGTCAGGCCGTGAGTGTGCAGGTTCGTCGGCTCGGCAAGCGCGTTCGTCAGGCGAAGCCGGATAGTATCGCCCGGACGGACTCGCAGCGTTGGTGGTGCATAGAGCCCGTTGTAGGCCATGAGCGACGCGCGATGTCCCGCTACCGTGACCAACGACAGCTTGGGTGTCAGCGAAGTTCGCAGCACGCCGGCCCTGCTGTTTATGACCGGCGGTTCACGAAACGTCTCCGCCGGCGCGTGCGGCTCGCGGTCATTGTTTGAAGCGGAGCTGCAGCCAGTCACGGCTAAGGCGACGAGCAGGAACACAGATCGAGTGAGTCCAACTTTTCGTCGCGACCTGATGGACACACACCTTTCCAATCAGGGTTCTGACGAGCTCAAACGGGCGCCAATTCCGCGCGACGTCCTGCTTCAAACAGGAACCAGGAGCGTCGCTCGGTCTCGTCCACCCAGACCTCGATGAGGCTGGCGGTCGCGATGTCACCGTGCTCGTCGCACACATTGTGGGCCTGTCGCAAACTTCCCGCGAGCGTCCTGTTGTCCTCGGCGAGCTCGGCGAGCATGTCCGATGGCTCGACGTAGTCTGCATCATTATCCGATAGGCGCTGGGTGCGGGCGATATGGCCGATCGATCTGATGGTGAGCCCGCCGACCTTTCGAACCCGTTCCGCGATCGGGTCGGTGATGGCGAAGATCTGATCGGCCTGCTCATCCAGCAGCAGATGGTAGTCGCGAAAGTGCGGTCCGCTCATGTGCCAGTGGAAATTCTTTGTCTTTATGTAGAGTGCGAATACATCGGCAAGAATGCCGTTCATTGCGGCCGTGATATCTCGCGTTGCGATCTGCTTGAGGTCGGTCGGCGTCGACAGCACCGCATCCCGCCTATGGCGCAGAGCTTCTGTTGTCAGCGATAGTGTCATTGTCATTGGCTGTCCCTCTCATGAATGTTGGATTGTCCTGTCGTCGGGCTCGATGGGTTAGCTCTGACAACCGACGGCGCCGCTGTTGGAGGCACCGTCCAGTTGTCGGAACAGTCATTGGTTAGGGAGCACTTGCGAGCGGCTGCGGTGGCGCTTGCGGAAACTTCGCGACGATGGCGTTGACAACACCCTGGAGCTCACTCGAGTATGTCGCCGGATCGCTTGATACCGGCTCGACGCCCTGGCCCCGCCAGATCAGCTCGTTGGTCCGCGGGTCGGTGAAATCAACGATCACTTTTCCCTCAGTGGTCGATGTCACGCTCGCTTGACCGCCGTAGGCCCACGGGTTCATCGCGCCATAGTATCCGGCACCGTAGTACGGCCACGCCCAGCTTCTGCGACCGCGGTAGGTGTAACGCCAACCCGGATCGAAGCTCGGGCCCCAGTATGTGGTGTCGAGCTTCTGACTGGTGCCGGCGTAATATGCGACGAGAAAATCCGCCGACTGACGCGGCGCCTGTGCGTAGCCGCGCGACTGTAGCGCCTGGGCCAGATCTCCGCGCAACGCACGATTGCTGATCGAGTTGTCGAGCATCGGATCGCTCGCGGAGAGCGGGGCCGCGTTAACGCTGCGCGCTGGCGGCGTAAGAACGTAGAAGGTGTGCAACGCGGTTAGGTCGGCGTTGGGTTCGACGGCAGTGCGCACTTGCACTCCGCCGGAGCTGCAGCCCGTAGTGATTGCCGTCGCGATGACGGCGCCGAGCAGTAGGGTGGATCGCATCGATTACTCCTGTGTGAGTGAGTGACATCGGCAAGATCGCCGGGCGTCTGACACTCGCACCATCGTCCCTTGGTATGTCGCACCTAGGTACGACACGCCGCCGGGTGGTTGCTATCGATGCATTATCCGACCGAGCACTTCGAAGAGTGCCGAGTCGCTGAAAGGTTTGTACAACCGGGGGACGTCGCCAGCTTCGCGAGCCAGCTCCGTCGTCGCGGCATCGCGCCGTCCTGTGATGAGCACCGCTGGCAATCGGTGTCCGTTCCCGCCGAGTCCTTTGACGAGCTCTACTCCGCTCATTCCAGGCAGGTTGATGTCGGCGATGAGACAGTGCACCTGCTCTTTGCCTGAGCGGGCCAGAAAGGCCTCGGCTGATTCGAAGGTCAGTGCCTGGAATCCGGCCGATCGCAGTAACTGCTCGAGCGCGGTCCGAACTCCCGCATCATCCTCGACCACCGCGATCGTCTTGCTGCTGTTTGTCATGCCTCAGGCTATAGGGTGTTGCAGGGTCGAAGCAATGCTACCTTCGTACGACAGGTTTTGTGCCGCGGGAGGTTCAGGATTCGTGCGCGCGAACGGAGCCGACCTGGCTATGGCCGGATGCTCTCTCGACCACCCGAACAAGCTCGGCGACTGAATCGACCTCGAGCTTCCGCATCACGCGGCCCCGGTGCTGTTTCACTGTCTGCTCGGCGGTGCCCAGATCGGCGGCGATCTGCTTGTTCATCTTTCCTGCGACGACAAGATCCAGTACCTCGCGCTCTCGTGGGGTCAGTCGCTCGATGCGCCGCCGAGCCTCGGCCTGCTCTGAGCGGCCCGCTCTGATCAGCCGGTCGCGCTCCAGCGCGACGTCGATCGCGCCGAGGAGATCATCTTCGCGAAACGGCTTGGTCAGAAACTCGAGGGCTCCCGACTTCATGGCGCGGACGCTCATTGGAATCGTTCCGTGCCCGGTGATGAAGATGATCGGGAGCGGCACGTCCAGATCGTTCAGCTCGTCGGGCAAGTCGAGGCCGCTACCGTCCGGCAGACGAACATCCAGAATGAGACAGCTCGGCACGTCGTCGCGCGCTGACGCCAGGAACTCGTGCGCGGACCCGAAGGTCTCGACGCGCAGTCCGACCGATCGCAGCAGGCTGCTCAGGGAATTTCTGATGCCGGAATCATCGTCGACTACGTAAACGATTCGGCCACCGGTCATCGGGCCCGTCCGATTCGTGGACACGACCGGGAGACCAACGTATGAACGAGTGGTGCGCGCATCATCCGTCCTTGCTTCGATCATATCATGCAGATAGCAGCAATCCCGCGGTCGCGATATCGCACCTTAGTACGACATACGAAAGGATTATATAACGTTGCGCGGGGCCGGCCGAGATTCAAGCCACCCCGGTCCAATCGAATCCCGCTTGCTTGACACCCAACGGCTGGCAACGATCTTCCCAGCTGTGCGATACGTCGTCGCGATCGTGTCTGTTGGCATCGCGCTGCTGATCTCGCGGCTCCTCGACGTCTATCTCGTCGCCGCGCCCGTATCCCTGTTGTTGTGCGCAATCATGATCAGCGGCTGGTTCGGCGGGATTCGTGGCGGATTGCTGTCGGTAGCATTGTCGGTGCTCGCCTTCGACTACTACTACACCGCCCCGCTCCATTCGCTGTGGCCGGAGGAGAAGGAACTGCCGCGCATCCTCATCTTCGCCTTATCGGCGGTGTTCGTGGGGTGGCTCAGTGCCGCGCAAAGAAGTACGGCGGAATCCCTCAGAAACGCGCGCGATCAGCTGAGTGAAACAGTGCAGCAGCTGAGAACCGCCAACGAAACGTTGAAGGCCGAGGACGCCGAGCGCAGGCGAACAGCGGAGCAGCTGCGACAGGCACAGGCCGATCTTACGCGAGTCGGGCGCGTAACAGCGATGGGTGAGCTCACCGCTTCGCTCGCCCATGAAGTGAATCAGCCGTTGGCGGCGACGGTGATAAATGCGAACAGCTGCTCTCGCTGGCTGGCGGGAGACACGCCGAACATCGGGGAGGCTCGAGCTGCTGCCGCGCGGATCGTCCAGGAAGGCACCCGCGCCGCCGAGATCATCAGAAGGGTTCGCCTGCTTTTCACAAAGGGCGAGGAGAAGCGAGAGCCGATCGATGTGAACGAAATAATCGACGGCATGATCGTCCTTTTGCGCGGCGAAGCGGCGCAGCATTCCGTTACGATCCACTCGGAACTGGCGACCGATCTTCCCGGGATCATGGGAGACCGCGTACAGCTCCAGCAGGTGATGATGAATTTGATAATGAACGGCATCGATGCTATGAAGGAAGCGAACGGACAGCGCGAGATATCAATCACGTCGCGGTGGCCGAGTCACGAACAAATCCAGGTATCAGTCAGCGATACCGGTGTGGGGCTCCCGCAGGACCAGGATCAGATCTTCAGACCGTTCTTCACCACCAAGAGCGACGGCATCGGGATGGGGCTTTCGATCAGTCGTTCGATCATCGAGTCCCACGGCGGTCGTTTGTGGGCGTCCAATGGCTCGCCGCGCGGCGCCACCTTCAACCTCACCCTGCCCGTTCCGGACACGCTCGGGGGCGGAGCGCCGCTGTGAGGGCGTGGTATGTCATACCTAGGTATGACATACCAAATGGGGACTGCTGAATGCCGCGCCCACGGCGAAATTCGCATCGTACCGCACGGAGGCGATACGATGTCGGAAAACGCCAGACGGTATGGCATTGCGCTGGTCGCGTCGGTCGTTGGTATCGGCGCGGTATTATCGCTGGGGAAGTTACTTCCTTTCGAGCCGTTCCTCCTTTTTGCGGTTCCGGTCGCGTTGACGTCCCGTTACGCCGGGCGCGGGCCGACGGCATTAACGGTTGTCCTGAGCGTGATCGGCATTGAGGCCACGCTGATACTGACGACCGGGCGGTTCAGATTCTCCGTGGGAGATCTGTGGATCCACGCGGCAATTTTCTCCCTTGTCGCGTGGTCGATAGACTCGACCACCGAAGCGCTGCGCAAAGCGCGCCGCTCCGCTGAGCGGTCCGCTGCGCATCTGGAGGACATGAACGTCGAGCTCGAGCAGCAAATGGAGCACATCCAGCTGCTATCGGACGATCTGCAGAAGACCAACGAGTCGCTGGCCGCCGCCCGCGACGTTGCAGAGAGCGCCTCACGGGCACGCGAAGAGATGCTCGCCGTCGTCGCCCATGACCTGCGCAATCCGCTCAACGTCGTGATGATCGCGAGAGGGCTCCTGGCCGAGACGGAGCCAACCGGCGAAAGGCGCAATCAGCTGTTCGCGGTCATGCAGCGCGCCACGCAGCGGATGAACCGCCTGATCGAAGATCTGCTCGAGGTGGTGCGGCAGGAATCGGGGCAACTGAAACTGGATTTCGAAGATGTGCCGGTGGCTTCTCTCGAAGCACAGACAATGGAGATGTTCCAGAACTCTGCCGCGGAGAATGGTATATCCCTTCAGTTCGAGGAGACTGCACCCGGGCTGGCGGTGCGCGGAGACTCGGAGCGCATCCTGCAGATCCTGAGCAACCTCATAGGCAATTCACTGAAGTTCGTCCCGCGAGGTGGAAGCGTCGTAGTCAAATGCGAGCGCAAAGGGACGGAAGTGGTTTTCGCCGTTACAGATTCGGGGCCAGGCATCGCCGGCGAAGATCTCGAGCGTTTGTTCGAGAAATTCTGGCAGCGCCGTCGGTCTGACAGGCGCGGCGTTGGACTTGGACTTTCAATTGCCCGCGGCATTGTGGAAGCTCATGGCGGGCGAATCTGGGCGGAGAGCCGTGTTGGCGACGGCTCGACGTTCTATTTCACTTTGCCGGCTGCCATCGAGTTCAGCGAAGAAGCACCGTTTTCCATGAACGGAACCCATCCTGGATCGGTCGGCAAAGCCCCGATGGGCGCGATACTGGCAGAGATGGCAGGTACTTCTGCGACGGCGGGTGGATGATGGACATCGGGTTTATTGGTCTCGGGACCATGGGCTCTCGGATTGCCGCTAACCTGCTCAAGGCCGGCCATAAGGTTCGGGCGTGGAACCGGTCGCCCGGTGCTGTCGAAGCGCTCGCACGCGTGGGAGCGCAACCGGTGTCCACGGCCCGCGAAGCGTTCAGCGGCGATGCCGTGTTCTCCATACTCGCCGACGATGCCGCCGTCCACGAGGTCATCGACCCGCTACTCGATGGCGCGCCGAAGGGACTCGTGCACGTCAACATGGCAACGATCTCCGTTGCACTTGCTCGTGATCTTGCCAGACGCCACACGGAGCACGGATTGGCGTACGTCTCCGCTACGGTGTTCGGGCGTCCCGAGCTTGCGGCGGCTGCAAAGCTTACGATCGTCGCTGCCGGCGAAGCGGGTGCAATCGCCCGCGTACAGCCCCTTCTGGACGTGATCGGGCAACACACATGGCCCATGGGATCACAACCCGAGCGCGCGAACGTCGTCAAGCTCGCCGGCAATTTCATGCTCGGCGCCGCGGTCGAAGGGATGAGTGAGGCAGCCGCGTTCGGGTCGCGTCACGGGATCTCTCCAGCCGAGATCCTCGACGTGCTCACCAATGGCGTGTTCACTGCGCCGGCGTACCAGCTTTACGGCGCGGCAATCGCGAAAGAAAAATACGAGCCGCCGGGATTTCGGCTCGCGCTTACTCTCAAAGATCTTCGACTGGCACTGGCCGCCGCCGAAGAAGTCAGCGTGCCAATGCCATTAGCGGACGTCGTGCACGAGAGTCTTCTCGACGCTGTTGCAAACGGCGACGGGGGACGGGATCTCGCCGTGCTGGCGAAAGTGTCGATGCGGCGGGCCGGCGAGATGGCATCCTCAGATACCAGGCCCGTCCTCCGCGAACGGGCTGAGGGACCTTCCGCGGGAGAAGAGCAGCATGCCTGAGAAGGCCATCGACGCCAGCACTCAATACCGTTCTTTGGGAAAGACCGGCGAACGGGTATCCCCGATAGGACTCGGAGGCTGGCACATCGGGCTGCCGCAGGTAGACGAGCAGCTTGGGTTTCGCATCGTCCGCAGCGCAATCGATCACGGCATCACGTTCATGGACAACTCGTGGGATTACAACGAGGGGAAGAGCGAGATCCGAATGGGCAGGGCCCTGCGCGACGGATACAGGGACAAGGCGTTTCTGATGACCAAGATCGACGGCCGCTCCAGGAAGGAGGCGACGCGACAGCTCGACGAATCGTTACGTCGTCTGCAGACGGATCGGATCGATCTGGTGCAGCACCACGAAGTGATCCGCTTTGATGATCCACATAGAATCTTCGATACGGAAGGTGCCAACACGGCGCTGTCCGACGCGCGCAAGGCAGGAAAAATTCGATTCATCGGCTTCACCGGACACAAGGATCCGCGGATTCACCTCCACATGCTGGAAGTCGCAAAGGAGAACGGATTCTCCTTCGACACCGTTCAGATGCCTCTCAACGTCATGGATGCACATTACCGCAGCTTCGAGAAGCTCGTAGTCCCGGAGCTGGTGAAGCAGAACATCGGCGTGCTGGGCATGAAGAGCATGGGCAACGGAATCATTCTGAAATCCGGCACGGTGTCTCCGGTGGAATGTCTGCACTATGCGCTGAGTCTCCCAACATCCGTGGTCATCACTGGCTGCGACAGCACGGAGCTGGTGGACCAGGCACTGTATGCTGTCCACACTTTCCGCCCGCTGAGCGTTCCGCAAAGGGAAGCGCTGCTGGCAAAGACCCGCGCAGCTGCCTCGCGCGGGGAGTTCGAGCCGTTCAAGACGAGCTCTATCTTCGATTCGACCGCCAAACACCCGGACTGGCTTGGCGAAGAGCCTCAACGGCTTCGAGCCATGATGTCCGGCTAGGATCAGTATTCAGCGAACGCGTCGTCCGGGTAGCAATACAACCAACTCTCGCCGGACTCCGCCGACGCAATCACCGGATGTTTTGTCGCGCGCGCGTGTTTGCTCGCGTGCTTGTTCGGTGAAGAGTCGCAGCACAGCGTCTTGTCGCACTCCTGGCAGGTTCGCAGATGAACCCAGGTAGCGCCGATCTTGACGCACTCTTCACACTCGTGACGCTTGGCGGTTTTGACGGTTGTGATCCCGGCGATATGAGCACATGGGGCGTTAGGAGTCATGATCAGTCAGAGTTGGTTGGATTTCCGCGTAACGATGGATTACTCGGATAGTTGGTCATCACAATCTAGACCGAACCGCCGGTAGGACCGAAGCGCTCCGTCTTGATGCGCGCAGGTTCGTGGCCAAGCTCGACCAGAGCCTGAGCGACGGATTCAACCAGAGGAGTCGGACCGCAGACGAATACCTGCGGCTTTTCTCTCGGCGGCCAGGCGACCTCTTCGAGCATGGCGCGATCGATTCGTCGCTTGAATCCGTTCCATCCTTCCGGCTGCTCGCGCGTCAGCGTATGCCTCACTTCGAGCGACGTGTCTGCCTTCACCAGACGCGCCAGCTCGTCCCGATAAATCACTTCGTCCCATCCCCGCGACGAGTACAACAGCCGCGCTGGCACTCCATGCCTCTGCGCCTCGGGCGATCCGATCACGGCGTTGCGGTGGCGCAGCATCGCCATCAACGGGACGATTCCCGATCCTCCGGCAACGAGGAAGAGCGGCCCGCCAAGCGAGACGTCCCAGACGAAATACCCACCGATGGGACCTCGCAGCTCGAGTGTGTCTCCCGCACGAAGCTCCTCTGACAGGTAAGGAGAAACCTCTCCGTCCTCGAGCTGTTCCACTGTCAGCGATAACCGAGTCTCTTCCGGTGCGGACGCGATCGAATAACTGCGCTCTGCCTGGTAGCCATCCTCCGCGGTGAGTCGAACGTCTACGTGCTGTCCGGCACGATGCCCAGGCCAACCGGGCACATCCAGTACGAGCGTCCGTGTTCGTGGCGTTTCCGGGACCACGTCGAGAACTGTGGCGAGCCGCCAGGTAATTCTTGGCGTGGTGACATCCGGAATCACTCGTCGCCGGCGTATCGCTGCTCGCGCCACGGATCACCATAGTTGTGGTAACCAAGCGATTCCCAGAATCCGGGCGCATCGTTTTTCATCAGGCGCAGCTCACGCACCCACTTGGCGCTCTTCCAGAAATAGAGGTGCGGCACGAGCAGACGCGCAGGCCCGCCGTGCTCCGCCGGCAGCGGCGCGCCCTCGTACATGAACGCGATCCACGCTTTTCCCCCGGTCACATCGGCGAGCGGAAGATTCGTGGTGTAGCCACCGTCGCACGTGGCGAGCACGTACGGCGAAGGCTCGACTCCTTTCGCTGCGCCTTCCGAGAGAAGAGTATCGACCGAGATACCTTCCCAAACTGTTCCGAACTTCGACCACTTGGTGACACAGTGGATGTCAGTGGTGGTGGTCTGACGTGGCAGCGCAATGAATTCGTCCCAGGTCCAGCGCGCAGTGCGACCGTCGGCTCCCTGGAGTGTGAATGTCCAGTCGGAGAGCGGTGAATGCGGCGTCGGCCCCGCTGAGAGAACCGGGAAGTCCCGCGTCTCGTACTGACCGGGCGGGAGACGCGCGGCCGTCGCGTCCGGTTGCCTTTTTCCTCGAAATCCCCGAGACACGGGTGGCATCGTCTATTCCTGCAGCGCCTGATGCACGAAGGAAATCGCTATCGAGCCCTCTCCAACCGCCGACGCAACTCGCTTGATATTGCCCGCGCGCACGTCGCCCACCGCGAATACTCCAGGTCGGCTCGTCTCGAGTAGATGCGGTTGTCTGGCGAGCGGCCACTTCGCGTCGGTCAGATCTTCACGAGAAAGATCGGGACCGGTCTTGATGAATCCCTGCGGGTCGAGCGTCACACAACCCCTGAGCCAGTCCGTGGTCGGCGCCGCGCCGGTCATGACGAACACGTGCTGGATGTCGCGAGTCTCCGCCGGACTGTGATCCGTTCGCCACTGAACACGCTCGAGATGACCATTGCCCTCGAGTGCCGTGATCTCGGTGCAGGTTCGGAGGGCGATCGCCGGATTCTCTTCGATGCGGCGGATCAGGTACCGCGACATCGTGTCCGCCAGACTCTTCGATCTGATCAGCATGTGCACCATCTTAGCCGTCTGCGAGAGAAACACGGCCGCCTGCCCGGCGGAATTGCCTCCGCCAACTACTATTACTTCTTCGCCCTCGCACAGCTGCGACTCGATGAACGTCGCGCCGTAGTAAATGCCGGCTCCCTCGAAGCGCGTGATGTTCTCGAGCGGAAGCTTTCGGTATTCCGCGCCCGTGGCGATGACCACTGTTCGCGCCGGTACGCGCGGTCCGTTATCGATCTCGATCGTGTAGGCCTTTCGCGTACAATCAAGGCGAGTCGCACCCTCGGAGATCACCACCTCGGCGCCGAATTTCTGCGCCTGCGTGTAGGCGCGAGACGTCAGCTCCTGACCCGAAATACCCGATGGAAAGCCGAGGTAGTTCTCGATCCTGGAGCTCGATCCGGCCTGTCCGCCTGGGGCGTTCGATTCGAGAACGAGGACATCCAGTCCTTCTGAGGCGGCGTAGACAGCGGCCGCTAGTCCCGAGGGTCCCGCGCCAACGATGACCACGTCGCGGACATGTGTCTGGTCGATCGAATCGTTGAAGCCGAGGCAGTCGGCGATTTCGCGATTGGTCGGATTGCGAAGGACAGTTCGGCCACGACAGATCAGGACCGGAATCTCCTCGATGGTAAACTGGAAGCGATCGAGGAGTTGTTGAACGTCGCCATCCGTGTCCGGGTCGATGGATGCGTAAGGATGTGCGTTCCGCGTCAGGAATTCCTTGATGCGAAGAGTGTCGGACGAGTGATTCGAGCCGACCAGCACGACGTCGCCGTATCCACCGGCGATCAGCTGTGCTCGGCGAAGAAGAAAAGCGCGCACGAAGATCTCGCTTAATTCCGCGTCCGTCTGGACGAGTGCCAGAAGCTGTTCGCGGTCCACTTCGATCACTTCGCCAGGCTCCCCGACGCGGAGGGTGACGAGAGCGCGGCGACCCGAGAGCATCGTGACCTCACCGGTGAACTGGCCAGGTCGAATGGTGACGACTGTTTCCTCTCCGTCACCCGTCACGCGGATTGCTTCGATAGTCCCCGCGATTACGACAAAGAAGGTTGGAGTCGGCTTTCCCGCTGCAGCAAGTATTTCGGCGCGCTCGATGTGCCGCCGTCGACCGTGCGACGCGACACGCTCGATCTGCTCTGGGGTGAGTCCTGGAAAAGTCTGATCGACCTCCACTACAGGTCGAGACGGAGCCGCGGCGATGGGCGTCGTCATGGCACCATTCGGAAACGAATCGGATTACGCACGAATGTCTGGGCTGGTCGGGGCCTGTGAGGGCCTGTCGGGCACGAACGCCGCCTTCACATCGTCGAGAGTGACTTGCCCACGCGCGTGCACGTTCGCCCACTGGATCGCGAAATCCGCAACTTCTTCCCATCCCTTCTGACCGACGGTGTGATGTGTGCGGTTCGGAAACTCTCTGTAGTCGGTGACGGCGGAAGAGCTCTTGATGTACTTGCGGACGTTTGCCTTGTTGATCGCCGGCGGAGCGAGATGGTCGTTGCTTCCGGCGATGAACAGTAGAGGAGCACGATTACCCTTGTGATAGTCTACTTTGGAGGAACCGTTTGGGTTCAGCAGCGCCAGCGCGGCGTCCCAGAGGATGCTGTTCGCGGCCGGGATCGAGTATCGATCATAGACTTTCTTCGATTCGGCCGCGTTGAGCTCGTTCGTGAAAGCGTAGTTGAATTGCGTCGGACTCAACGAAGTCGTGCGACCGTAGCTGAACGGATTGCCAAGGATGGGAAGAGTCGCCCGGATTGTCGCGAAGGGCAGCACCGGCACCCCCGCGGTCTGAGCGGAGTCCACGAGAATTCCGGCCGAGCCGAGCCCGCGATCGATCAGCATCTGCGTGATCAGGCCACCGAACGAATGACCGATGATTATCGGCGGAGTATCGAGCTTGCGAATGATGCGATCGTAGTGGTCGACGACTGTTTTGAGCTTGAGACGTCTGAGTGGTGACGGATCCTTGCGAATTGCTTCGACTTCTCCCTCGAGACCAGGCCAGGACGGAGCGATGACGATATAACCAGCTTTCTGATAGCGGTCGATCCATCCTTCCCAGCTTCGTGGGGTGAGCCAGAGTCCGTGAATCAGAACGATGGTGGGCTTGCCCGCGGTTGCTCCGTTCGAGCTCATTGGTTCTCCTTGTGGTCCCGAGATCACGATGCCGACAAACAAGTGATAGTGCCAGCCCCGATTGTGTGGCCCTTCCGGACAACCATTTGAATCTGAGTCTCTGGCCGTGGGTGCTCTTTGGATTTCTGGTACTCTCGGCGCTCGCGCTCGACCTGGGACTCTTCCACTCCCATCGCACGCCGCGGCGGGAGCTCACTCTTCGGCAGTCCGCGGCGAGGACTATCGCCTGGGTCGCGCTTTCATTCGTGTTCGGCCTGGTTGTCCTGGCGTTGTACGGCGAGCACGCGGCGGTCACCTACCTCACGGCGTACCTGCTGGAGCAGTCGCTCTCGATCGACAACGTCTTCGTCTTCCTGCTGATCTTCTCCGAGTTGCGCGTACCACCGGCTCAGCAGCGAGGGGTGCTCCTGTGGGGTGTCATCGGCGCCCTCCTTATGCGCGGGCTGCTCATAGCTGCGGGACTGTTTCTGCTCAACCAGTTCCACTGGGTGGTATACCCTTTTGCCGCGCTCATCATTTTCGCAGCCTTCAGGCTTCTGTTCGGAGGGGAGAAACAGCGCGAGGTGGTAACCGCGGCGTGCGGCATCTGCACTACCTGGGTCGCGCGCATTATCCCCATCACTCCTCAGTACCATGGCACCCGCTTCTGGGTGCGCCAGGCTGAGCAAGGCGGACGGATCGTTGCAACTCCGCTTCTCGTAGCATTGATCATCGTCGAGACTACAGATATCGTCTTCGCACTCGACTCGGTTCCCGCTGTTCTTGCAGTTACGCGAGAGCCGTTCATCGTCTACACCTCTAACATCTTCGCCATGCTCGGCCTCCGCTCGCTCTACTTCGTTCTGGCGGGAGTCGTCGGGCGATTCCGGTTTCTGCGTGTTGGACTCGCTGCGATTCTGATCTTTTTCGGCGCGAGGCTTTTGCTTGGAGACTTCATCGATATCCCGAACGGACTCTCGCTGGGCGTAATTGCCATCGCGCTCGCACTCTCTGTCGTTGCGTCTCTCAAATGGCCAACCGCCGCGCCCACATGACGGGTCAGCGTCGCTGTTCCTGGGCGGAGGGTGACTCGCTGATGCGAGACTATCACGACGCGGAATGGGGCGTCCCGCAGCGCGATGCGCGCATGCTGTGGGAAATGCTGATGCTGGAAGGCTTCCAGGCCGGCTTGGCCTGGATCACCGTTCTCAAAAAACGAGAAGCTTTTCGCAAGGCGTTCGCCGGCTTCTACCCGAATAAGGTCGCTCGATTTGGAAAGGCGGATATCAACCGCCTGATGGGTGATGCGGGGATCATCCGCGCCCGGGCCAAGATCGAAGCGACAATCAGGGGCGCTCAGATCTTCTGCGAGATGGAAGACAGGGGCGAGAGCTTCGCTGACTTCTGCTGGTCCTTTACTGACCACAAAGTGTTGAAGGGCAACGGTCGCACGGTGACCACATCTACGCCGCTGTCCGAGAAGATCTCGCGCGAGATGAAACACCGCGGCTTCAAGTTCGTCGGCCCGACCATCGTCTACGCCTGGATGCAGGCTGTCGGCATTGTCAACGACCACTCGGCCAGCTGCTTCCGTCGTGCTCAGGTCGCGCGGAGGGAATAGTCAGATTAAGATGAAAAGCACCTCTGGAGGAGTAAAAATGACAGAGCCAGACCTCGATGGAAGAGCCGCAACAATCCTTCCCGCCGGCACCCCCGCCCCCGATTTCGCGCTGAATTCCGCGCCCGACAAAACGATTCGTCTGAGCGAGCTTCGCGGGCATCCAGTCATCCTCGTGTTCTATCCGGCCGACTGGAGTCCCGTTTGCGGCGACCAGGTAGCGCTCTACAACGAGATTCTCTCGGAATTTCGCGAGTACGGCGCCGAGCTAGTCGGGATATCGGTGGATAGCGCCTGGTGCCATGCTGCGTTCGCAAAGGACCGGAACCTCCGGTTCCCGCTCCTCGCCGACTTTGAGCCCAAGGGTGCTGTCGCGCGGTTGTACGGTGCGTACCGCCAGCGGGACGGCACTAGCGAGCGCGCTCTCTTCGTGCTCGACGGCGACGGCATCATTCGGTGGAGCTACTGCTCGCCGATCGGTGTGAATCCCGGCGCCGATGGAATTCTGAACGCTCTCGAATCGATCGCCGGTAAGTCTTCTTCGACCAAGGCTGAATCCTTCCGTACGGATTCGACGGAGGTGCGCCCATGAGCGACGGCAAGCTCACTCCACCCGTTAGCGACAAGGATCACGCCGTGGGTCCCGATGATGCTCCGATCACATTGGTCGAGTACGGTGATTACGAGTGCCCCTACTGCGGCATGGCACACCCGATTGTAAAGTCGGTGCAGCGTGCATTAGGGGAACAGCTCCGTTTCGTCTTCCGCAATTTCCCGCTCGCCGAGGCACACCCGCATGCGCGGCTCGCGGCACAGGCAGCTGAAGCTGCTGGTGCGCAGGGGCGATTCTGGGAGATGCATGACATGCTGTTCGAAAATCAGACTGCGCTCGAGCCTGGAGATATCGTCGGCTACGCGAAATCCATCGGGCTCGACGTCACCCGGTTCGAGCGGGATCTGGAAGCAGGGACATTCATGAAGAAAGTGCGCGACGATTTTCGAAACGGCGTCCGAAGCGGCGTAAACGGAACGCCGACTTTCTTTGTGAACGGAGAGCGCTACGACGGATCGTGGGCGAACGAGGAAGGATTCATTCGCGCGCTAAGGCTCCACAACGTCGATGACTCTGCCCGCGTTGATCGGACCAGCGACAGTCTGACGTCGACCTGACGGCCAACGTACCTCAATCCGGTCGGCGTGGTCCGCGTTAGCGAGGCCGAAATAAAGAGGTAGGTCGCTCTGGGACAGGTATCCGGATTTTCCGTCGAACGGTTTGAGAATGCGACGCCCGTCGGGCAGAACCACCGTGACCTCGGCGCCGAGCCCTTCGCGATTCGAGTGGGTGCCGCGAAGACGGATCTTGAGGAAGTTCACGCGATGTCGCTGCGCAAGATCGCTGATGAGCACCTGGGGATATCCGTTGAACTCGTTGGTCACGATGTCGAGGTCGCCATCACCGTCCAGATCGAAGGCGACCGCCGAGCGCGTGCCAAGCGAGCCCATCATCGTCAGGTGGTGCGAAGAATCGACGTGACACGCCGACTCAACCGAGTCCGGTTGAGAACACGCTGTACACAAGGGATTGAACGCGCCCTCTCCGCTGCAATCGAGCGTGAACCAGACCTGCGTGTTCCCTTTTGCCCGCGGCTCGACACCCAGCACGAATTCGCTCGGCAGGAAGTGGTGGCCACTCTCGTTTAGCAGTACTGAGTTGATGCCGTAACGGAAGGGAAAGTTCATCCCGGCGGCGATGAAGATGTCGTCCCATCCATCTGCGTTGAGGTCGTCGACGGTGGGGCCCCACGGCCAGTACGTCTCGACGCCCAAGGAGTCGGAAATTTCTTCGAAGCGACCTTGTCCCTGGTTCGCGAACAGCTCGTTTCCGAAGATGAATCTGGCTTTCCCCTCCGGAATCATGCCTGCGGCCACCTTCGAGGAGTCTGCCTTGCGAGTCTCCGCCGCCCAGTCACCGGGAGGAATGTTGACCCACATGTCGGGGTGCATACTGGTGACGAAGATGTCGAGCTGCCCATCGCCGTTGAAATCGAAGACCTTTGCGCCCATCGACCCCCAGGGGACTTTCGGAAACGATTTTGCGGTCGCATCGCGAAAATGCTTTCCGCCTTCGTTTAGCCAGAGGTGGTCGCCACCCTGCATGTCGAGGATATAAAGATCCGGGAACCCGTCGTGATTGATGTCGAGCGTGGTGGCGTCTCCACTCCAGCTCTTGTCCACAAGACCGACTTCGCGCGAAACATCCTTGAACCGGTTGCCGCCCAGATTGCGGTAGAGAATGCTCTTCTCGGCGCGGTCGGGGTGTAGATGCCCCATGAACGCGTCGTCGAGGCCCACGTAGTAGCCGCCTGCTCCTTTCGTGTTGCTGGTGTAGACACCGACGTTGGTGACGAAAAGATCGAGCAGACCGTCGCCGTCATAGTCGAAGAACACCGCGCCCGAGGAGTGCCCGACATAGCCGACACCCGCGGTCTGTGTTATGTCGCGAAACTTTCCATTGCCAAGGTTCTCGAAGAGATGATTGCCGTGACGTACTGTCGTGACGAAGAGGTCGGGATCGCCATCGTTGTCGATGTCGGCGAAAGAGCAGGTGACCGCGATCGCGTCCGGCATCGCGAGCCCGGCCTGGTCGGTGATGTTCGCAAATCGGCCGTTCCCCAGGTTTCGCCACAGCTGGCTGGTGCCTAGCTGGGTGGCGAAGTAGAGATCGGGCAGACCATCGCCATCCACGTCGGCGGCGCACACTCCATTTCCGTGGTCATAGTGAACGAGCTTGTACGACTTGCTTGCGTCGTCCACGACATGGTTTTCGAAAGTGATACCGCTGGCCTGCCTCTGATCCGTGAATCGGAAGTCGTGCAGCGCGCTCGACCGCGCGGCCAGCTCGTTTTCCTGCCGACCGCGCTCGGCCAGCCACGACGGCGTCGCGGAAGTCGAGGCCACCGCGTGCGCAGAGGAAGAATCCTTGCATGAAGGAAGGAGAGAAAGAGCAGAGGCGGCCCCTAGGAGCCGGAGACGTCGGGAGGTTGTTGTCGAGACAGCGACGCGGAAACCCATCGTGCGATTGATACGGACGGGGCATGCGTTACGTCAAGGGCAGCGGCTTGCGGCGTCGCTGCCCAGACAAGAGTTTCTACCTACGTCGAGATACATCAAACAGATAAATGGACGGAGAATGCGAGGAATCAAACTCATGGACCGACGCCAATCCTACTGCGTCGCATCTGCGGCCTTTGCGCTGCTCGGTCAGACAGCCTGCATGACAATGCCGGGTGGCAGCAACGCGCCGCCTTCCGTCACAAGCGCGCCATTCGGTACTACAGCTGATGGACGGTCGGCGGAGCTGTTCACGCTCACCAACCCGCACGGTATTCAGATAAAAATCACCAACTACGGCGGGATCATCACGTCGCTGAAAACGCCGGACCGTTCGGGACGGCTGGATGACATTGTGCTGGGCTACGACAGCCTCGCCGGATATATCCGCAACAGTCCTTACTTCGGTGCAATCGTCGGCAGATACGGAAACCGAATCGCTCGCGGAATCTTTACGCTCGATGGTACGACTTACCATCTCGCCGTCAACAATGGGCCGAACAGCCTTCACGGCGGAATCCGCGGCTTCGACAAGGTTGTTTGGACCGCGCATCCGTTTCAGAACGCGGAAGGCACGGGAGTCGCGCTCGATTACACGAGTCCGGACATGGAGGAGGGTTATCCCGGCACCCTACGCTCGCACGTCACGTACACGCTCACCAACGATGATCGGTTGATCGTCGACTATACGGCGACGACCGACAAGGCGACGCCGGTCAATCTCACGCAGCATACCTATTGGAATCTGGCCGGAAGCGCGAGGCGCGACATTCTCGGGCACGAGCTGACGATCAATGCCGACTCCATGACGCCGGTCGACACTACGCTCATCACGACTGGTGAGATCACTCCGGTCAGCGGAACGCCGTTCGATTTTCGTACTCCAATGCCGATCGGAGCGCGTGTTGATCAGCGCCAGGACGCCCAGATCCGCTACGGCAACGGGTACGATCACAACTTCGTTCTCAATCGAGGAGGTGCCGCGGCCGACGTTCTGGTGCACGCGGCGCGCGTGGTAGAGCCGTCGTCCGGGCGAACGCTGGACATCTCCACAACCGAGCCGGGCCTGCAGTTCTACTCCGGCAACTTTCTGGACGGCACCATCACGGGCAAAGGAGGCGCCGTCTATCGCTTCCGGTACGGCATCGCACTCGAGACCCAGCACTACCCCGACTCGCCGAACCACCCGAATTTCCCGTCCACGATTTTGCGACCCGGGCAGCAGTACCACACACGCACGGTCTATCAATTCGGAGTGACGCAGTGATGCATAGGCCTATGAAGGGGGCCCTCTTCGCCGCGCTGGCGTTGACTGGCGCCTTCGGCTGTGCTCCAACTGTCGCACAGCGAGCTCAATCACAGTCGCCCGGCTACGTTACCGTAGCAGCAAGCACGGGCCCGTTGGAGGCGTTTCAGGGCGGGCGAGCGGTCTGGACGCGCGAACGTGCGCGTGCCTGGGCCGATTCGACGGGTTGGCTCGTCGGCAGCAATTTCGGACCGAGCACCGCGATCAATCAGCTGGAGATGTGGCAGGCGGCCACCTTCGATCCGCAGACAATCGACCGCGAGCTCGGTTGGGCACAGTCGCTTGGATTCAACACCATGCGTGTTTTCCTCCACGACCTGTTGTGGCAGCAGGACTCCGTGGGATTCCTCAATCGCATGGACCAGTTTCTGGCAATTGCCGATCGGCACCACATAAAGCCGATGTTCGTGCTGTTCGATGCGGTGTGGGATCCGATGCCGCACCTGGGCCCGCAGCGCGCGCCGATCCCGCACATTCACAACTCCGGCTGGGTTCAGAGTCCTGGCGTGGCGGTCCTTTCCGACACCGCGCGCTTCGAGCAGCTGCGTGGTTACGTGCAGGGAGTAGTCGGGCGTTTTCGTAACGACAAGCGCGTTGTCGCCTGGGACATTTTCAATGAGCCTGACAACACGAATCGTCCGGCATATGTCGCGTACGAGCCGCTAGACAAGGCAGCGCGCTCGCTCATTCTGCTGCGCAAGGCGTTCGGCTGGGCTCGTCAGAGGAATCCATCCCAGCCGCTCACCGCGGCGCCTTGGATGGGCGATTGGATCGATCCGAACAAGCTCTCTCCGCTCACCGCATACATGCTGGACAGCTCGGACGTCATCACCTTCCACAGCTACGACGACAGCGCGAAAGTCGAGCGGCTCGTGACAGCGCTGGAGCGATACGGCCGGCCGATCATCTGCTCCGAGTACATGGCTCGCCCGCGCGGAAGCACTTTCCAGAACATCATGCCCATTCTCGCTCGACGGCATGTCGGTGCCTACAACTGGGGATTCGTAGCGGGCAAGACGCAGACGATCTATCCATGGGACTCATGGTACAGCGAGTACACCGCCGAGCCGAAGGTATGGTTTCACGACATTTTCAGGGGTGACGGGACACCTTATGACGCCGCCGAGGTCGCGTTCATTCGCTCGGTTACATCCGCCACGGTGAAGAGGTAGGGCGAGAACTTCGCTGCGAGTCGATCCCTCCGAAACTCAATTGGTCGCAGTTGCCGTACTTCGAGCCCTCGTTATCAACGCAACCGCGCAGATCACGATTGCCGCCGCCACTGCGGTGCGAGCCGAAAGCGCCTCACCGGCAATCGCCCAGCCAAGCAGCACCGCCACGATCGGATTCACATAGGCATAAGTCCCAAGGCGCGCCGGCGACACTTTGTCGAGCAGCCAGATGTACGACGTGAATCCCAGGAGCGACCCGAAAGTGATCAGATAAAGGAGCCCAATGGTCGACGCGTGCGACACGTGACGAACCTCGAACCCGGAAAGCTCACCGCTCAGCACTCCGACTATCAGAAGCATCGCTCCCCCGCCCAGCATCTCCATCCCCGTCGTGAGAAGACCCGATTCGGGCAGACTCGCATCGCGCGACCAGAATGATCCGATCGCCCAGCAGAGCGAGCCGAGTATCAACACGATGGCCCCGAGCGGTTTGACATCGCCCTGTCCGCCCACGTTGCCCGGGCCGACAAGGACGATGATGCCGATGAAGCCCAGCGCCAACCCCATGAGCACCGCACCGCTCGGACGCTTCCTCGGTGGTCTCACCCACTCGATGATCACGAGCCAGAATGGAAGGATCGAGACGAGCAGAGCTGTAAGTCCCGACGGGACGAATTGCTCTGCCCACACCACCGCGCCGTTCCCGCCAAGGAGGAGAAATCCGCCAGCGATGATCGCGTTGCGCCAATGGAGTCTGGCGGGCCTAGGCGCGCCGCGATATCGAGCCCAGATGTATAGAAGGGCGCCCGAGATCAGAAAACGCACGCCGCCCATTATGAACGGGGGTATCGTCTCGACCGCGTAGCGGATCGCGAGATACGTCGAGCCCCAGATGATGTAGATCGAAGCGAACGCAGCTATGATCTGCGCGCGCGAGGCGTGTTTCTGGGTCACTCGGTAAACGAAAGAGGGTCGGCCAGCGGCGGGAATGACGGAGAATCTAATCGAACGATTTTTTCTGCCGCTCGCGCTTCGTGTGCGACCGCCGCTTCTTTCCTTCTAGGCGCGCCTCCTTCGAAGCTTTCGTGGGCCGCGTTGGCCGCCTTCTCTTGGGAATTAGCAATGCGCGCCGTACGAGATCCGCGAGCTTTTCTTCCGCCAGCTCCCGATTCCGGCTTTGGCTCCGCATGTCGCTGGCAACGATCCGCACGCTGCCCTCTGTGGTAAGTCGCGAAGCAAGGCGGTCGAGCAGTCGCGCGCGCTGATCTTCGGTGAGCGCTCGCGATTCGCGAACGTTCCAGAAGATCTCTACACGTGACGAAGTCTTGTTGACGTGCTGGCCGCCGGCGCCGGAAGAGCGCGATACCCGCACGTCCAGCTCTCCACGGGGAATCGAGAGACTCTCATTGACCTGAAGAAGATTTTCGGAGGCCACTGGAGCAGAGTCGCTCATCAGCGCCAGCGAAACAGCTTGAGCGCGGCAACGAAGCTGACGATGCCCCACGTCAGGATGATGAGCATCTGTGGACTGACCGCGGCGAACGACGCTCCCTCGAGCATGTTGGCGCGCAGCGCATCATTGAGCGCGGTAAGCGGAAGCAGCCTGATGAATGGCTGTGCCGCAGCTGGGAAGTTCGCCGAAGAGAAGAAGACGCCGGAGAAGATCCACATCGGCAGCATGATGAAATTCATGATGCCCGATACCGCTTCCGTCGTGCGCGCGCGCGAGGCGGTGAGAAGCCCCAGCCCGCCAAAAGAGACTGCCCCGAGGACGGCGATCAGAAACAGCGTGGCGAGCGACCCGCGCAACGGAACGCCAAAAGCCCAGTGTCCAAATCCGACCAGAGTCCCGACCTCCAAAACCAGAAAGACCAGTCTCGAGCACATGAACGAGAGCAGGTATTGCACTCGAGACATCGGCGTCGCCATCAGCCGCTTGAGCAGCTTCTTGCTGCGCGCCGTAACAATGGCGAATCCCAGACCCCAGATGCTGCTTCCCATGAGATTCATTCCCAGCAGGCCGGGAACGAGAAAGTCTATGTAGCGCGATCCTGCTTCCGTGACGTAACTGTCCGACACGCGAATGCGATCGATACGGCCC
Organism: Gemmatimonadaceae bacterium; assembly: GCA_034666285.1. Classification (GTDB taxonomy): domain Bacteria; phylum Gemmatimonadota; class Gemmatimonadetes; order Gemmatimonadales; family Gemmatimonadaceae; genus UBA4720. The sequence continues at coordinate 42,852 of JAXDME010000278.1, forward strand.
GCGCCAGACTGCACGGCACGATCGACCAGAACACGCGCGCTCACAGCGTCGCTGCGCCCGCGGTCGTAGACGTAGCGCACGCTATCCTTCGCCGATCCCGGCAGAACCAGAAGCGCAACTTTCCCGGTACGAAGCGCCAGCGCCGCCGCACTGTCGTCATACGTTTTGACCACGAGTGTGGAATCTTTCCTGAGCCATTCAACAACCGTGGCGCTCGCAGACGCGCTTGTAACTACCCCGATCTGAACCTTGTCAGGCCCGCGCTGTCGGAAGGCTATTCCCAATCCCGCGGCGAGCAGGATCGGAAACACGAACGTCCAGAAAACGGCCTCCGGCTCGCGAATGAACTCGCGGAATCGCACGAGCGTGAGCTGCACCATCGAGCTCTTCATGAAGCTGCGCCGACGAAAAGATTGTCGTTCCGCCTGGAGCATCTCGTCGGTCGTGGGAAACGGAACTCGTTTAGTCATCGTGCAGTCCTCTCCCCGTGAGTGACACGAACACGTCTTCCAGAGTCGCCGAAGTCTTCCTCGGCTCCGGTGGAGGAAGGTTCGAGACATCGACGGCGTCTATCAGCTCGCGAGGCGTGCCCATCGCTATCACTTTCCCGTGATCGACGATCGCCACGCGATCGCACAGGCGCTCCGCCTCCTCCATGTAGTGTGTGGTGAGAACGATGGTCTTTCCTTCCGCCTGGAATTTTGAGATCAGCTCCCAGAGCTGGCGACGCGACACAGGATCGAGGCCCGTGGTCGGCTCATCGAGAAAGAGCAGCTGCGGATTGCCGACAAGAGCGCAGGCGATGGCGAGGCGCTGCTTCTGCCCGCCTGAAAGTCCGCCGACGCGAGAGAACCGCTTCTCGCCAAGCTCGACCTGGTCTATGACTTCGCCGATATCTCGGGCATCCCGATAGAAGCTCTGAAAGAGCGTAAGCGTCTCGTCGACCGTCAGCTTCTCGGAGAGCTGCGTATCCTGAAGCTGGATTCCGAGCAGCTCTCGCAAATCCTTTTCGTCCGTCTCCCACCGTCTGCCAAGGACTTCGACATCGCCTGAATCGGGGGACAGAAGTCCCTCGCAGATCTCGATCGTCGTCGTTTTTCCGGCGCCGTTTGGACCGAGCAGGCCGAAGCATTCTCCGGCGTCCACCTGGAGGTCCAGACCATCGACGGCGACGACATCGCTATAAGCTTTGCGGAGTCCTCGGACGCGCAATGCGGGAGTGGACAGCTCTGCATGTGTCATCATCGAGGGACGCGGGTATTAAAGGGCGGAATAGAGCTCGGTTTCTCTGAAACTCTCTATAACCCGTTATCGTAAAATGATATAGCATTGGCGCGTCACGGGATCACCGAGCCCGCCAATTCTGGTTTGAAGCCAGAGGGAGAAAGTATGTGGTTAAAGGCCGTGTCGGTACTGAGCACAGCTTCCATTTTCGCGTGCGCTTCAGCTGCCGAAGCGCAGATCATTCCGCCGACTGCGTCGGGCCCATCCCGATTTTCATTCGGAGGTGATGGTGTGATGTCGCAGCCGAAAGGAGAGTTCGCCGCTAATGTCGGACGTGGATGGGGCTTCAATCTCAATGGTATGTACAACATCGACTACAAGGGGTTTCTCAGAATTCGCGTCGACGGTGGCACAATCCAATACGCGAGAGAACGGAAGGATGCGTCGTTCTTCGGAATCACAGGCAGAATTCCTCTCTACCTCGAGACGACGAACAATATCGCCTGGGGCGCCATCGGGCCGCAGATCATGATTCCCGAGGGTCCGTTCAGGCCGTACGCGAACGCCGCGATTGCATACACCGACTTCTCCACGACATCCACCCTGAGCGACCCAAATGGACAATTCCAGTCCATCTCGAACCAGAACGCGCATGACGGCTCACACGCGTGGATCTTCGGTAGCGGCTTCCAGATTCCGTTCGGCACGGCTGGAGCGTTCAATTTCGGCGGCAAATACTATTATGGTGGTCGCGCCACGTACCTGACGAAGGGCGACATCACTGACAATCCCGACGGTTCGATCACAATCCATCCGCGCAGCAGCAAGACGGATATGGTCATCTGGCAGCTCGGAGTCCAGCTAGCCCTCCCAGGAAGTACAGGACACTAGATCATGCTGCCTCTTCTCGCCGCCATCGTCTTTGCACAGTCCAGCATCACACTCCAGATCGGCAAGGAGAAGCAGGACAGTGTCGCCCGGGCGAAGCGTGATTCCATAGCGTTCATGCGGGATGAGCACCGGGATTCCATGATGGTGAAGGCGCGAGTGAGAGATTCGATCCGCAAAGCGCTGCGGATCGCAAGGCGTCCTCAGGTGACACCCGCAATTCTGGCCTCGGCATTCAAGGACCCGCGCGCGAGAGATCTTCTCCTCCAGGCGCGCCAGGCGAGGCTCATCCAGGATTCCACGCTCACGGCTTACGATGCGAGCACGTATGCGCGTTTTTCCGTCGGAATGGGATTCAAGCGGATCGGCCGCGACCGCCTCTTGATGCGCGCCGAGCACTCCGCGCACGTGATGTGGCAGCGCGACAAGGGCGCGGTGATCGAAGTAACTGGCCAGCGCAGCGCATTGCCGATGATCGAAGGAATCGGAAAAGGGGACATCAATCTCTGCTGTGGTGGCGACATTCCTTATACGCCCGGCCGTGAGACTCTTTGGATCGGCCCCGGGGTCGCCAAGGTGGATGTGAGCGAGGATGAGATCATTCATCCACTCGCCGCTGGCGCGGAAGCGTACTACACCTACGCCTCAGGCGATTCAGTCAGCTTTCAACTGCCAGGCGACAAGCGCATCGAGCTCCGCGAGCTCCTGATTCGCCCACGTCAGCCCAAATGGAATGTGGCGGTTGGCTCTCTCTGGTTCGACGCATCCACCGGACATCTCGTGCGCGCCGTCTATCGCATGGCGCAGGAGATGGACATCATGGCCGTCGCCAAGGAGACGAGCGAAGACTCGAAGGACCCGGAAGACGACATACCGCGCTGGGTGAAGCCGATGATCACGCCGATGAAGGCGATGGTGAGCGCGGTAACGGTAGAGTATGGGCTCCACGAGGGAAGATTCTGGCTGCCGCGCGCGCAGACGATCGAAGGCGATGCACAGGTCAGCTTCATGCGGATTCCGTTCAAGCTCGAGCAGAAGTTCAGCTACGCAAGTGTGAATGGAACCAACCCCATCCCCGATCTTGTGATTGCGGTCGGCGACACTGCGCGGGACTCGGCCTCGCGCGCCGCCCGACGAGAGCGCCGAACCTCCGAATGCAACAACGCAACGGAGCGGGTTCGCATGCGATACAGGGAGAATGAGACTCTGCGCGTCCGCGTGGTCACTCCGTGCGATTCGATAGCTCTCGCGCGCTCGCCCGACCTTCCGAAGTCGATCTACGACGATGGTGAGGAAATGTTCGGATCCGCCGAGCGCGACGCGCTCGTCTCGGAAGCGCTGA
>JAXDME010000279.1:0-9855 GCA_034666285.1 Gemmatimonadaceae bacterium
CGTTCCACGCCGGCCCCGCGTCGAACAACACCCATCGTCCCGCATCGGTTCTGAGCAGGATTGCATCTCCCTGTCCGACATCAAGCACATGGAGCTCCACTCCGGAGGTCCGGCCGAACGGGATTGCAGGAAAGACAGCCATGAGCGCGAGCGCTCCAACCGCTGCGATGGCAGGCCGAGCCGGATATCGGCTCACGCACGCAAGCACGAGTGAAAGCGCAGCGCAGGCGCCGAGGACAGCAGTGACCGCGGTCGTCGCGACGGTTATCGCTGCACCTGGCACCGACGCAGCCGACCACGCAATCCAGTCGAACGCAAAAAGAAGAGGGTGGACCGCCTGCGCTACAAATCGCGCGGCCCACCCTAGCGGTGCAAGCAGCATGGCGAGGAAGAGTACAGGCTGTGCCAGAGTGATAACCGGTGCTGCGATGAGGTTCGAAACCGGTGCGATCAGACTTACGCGTCCGAATACCCAGGCGACGAGCGGCGCGGTGACCGCGCACGCGACCAGCGATGTCACCAGCTCCTTGCCGATGTGCGCCTTCCAACCCGTGAGGCGCTTCGCCAAATGGCTCCGCCACAGGGAGCCAGCGGCAACGAGCGCGCACATTCCAAGCACGCTCAGCTGATACCCCACATCGACAACGGTTCGCGGCGCGATGAGCGGAATGAAAGCGCCGACTGCCCAGGCCGCCCAAGGGGATGTCGGGCGCTGAGCAAACCGGCTGATCATCGCGACGCCAAGCATGGCAGCGGACCGAAGTGCCGGCGGTGGCGCACCAATCACCGCGACATAGACACCGGTGGCGACGAATGCGCCAAGCAAGGCTATCCGTCGCGGGAGGCGCACTACCATGAACAGGAGCTCCATCGCCGCGGCGATGACAGCCACGTGCAGTCCCGAGATGGACAACATGTGGATGAGACCAGCGGAAGCGTACCGGTCGCGCATCTCGGTTGGGATCTGACGCTGGTCGGCTATAAGAAGCGCTCGAGCCAGAGGCGCGTCTTCACCAAAGGTCTGGTCGATCGAGCGGCCCGCGCGCATCCTGATCCGTGTGAGCAGATCGGTCGGAGCCAGCACCTTCGCGTGAGCGACCGGGCGCTCGGGCGGGGCTGCAGTCGTTGCGATGATGGCAGCGGCGCCGAACAGAAGTAACAGGCCAGCGCGATCGAATTGTCGGCCGGCTAGCGTCACCGGCGCGGAGACGAACGCGATGGCCACTGCCAGCCAGGCAATGCCGCCGAATCCGGCGAGCAGCCCTGCTGAGTAGGAAAGGTATGCAGCTGTGATGAGGGGCAGTCGTGCGCTCCGCTTTCATCACCCTACGACCTTACATAGGACGCCCCAGAATCATTCCCCGCTTTACGTCATCGAAGCGCGACGCGCTGGGAGATCGATGCTGCTAGACGGCCATTGGGAGCGAGGCACGCTGACCTGCCACCCGCCCGAGGAATGTGGACCCGGTCGTTCCAGTCAGCTCCACGTTCAGGTAGCGACCAATCAGAGACGCGTCGCCAGGAATCATCACGACCTTGAAGTCACGGGTGCGAGACTGAAGGAGTCCACCCCGGCGAGCCGCTTTCTCTACAAGCACCTCCCGGCGCTCTCCGAGGAGTTTGATGTTGCGCTCGCGCGTTCCCCCGCGAACTGTCGCGATCAAACGGGCGAGTCTGTCGCTCGCGACGTCGTCCGCTACTGACTCGCTGGCGGGGAACCGCGTGGCCGGTGTTCCGTCGCGCGGGGAAAACTTGAACGTAAACGCGTCATCGAAGCCAACCGCCTCCACAGCTGATAGCGTTTCCGCAAAGTCGTCTTCTGTCTCCCCAGGAAAACCGACAATGATGTCGGTGGTGAGAGAGACTGTGGGAATCGCGGTGCGCAATTCCTCTACGCACTGCAGGTATCCCTCGCGGGTATACCGTCTGAGCATCCGCTTGAGCGTCCGCGTCGATCCGGATTGCATTGGCAGATGGACGTGCTCGCAAACACTCTCGGTCTCGGCGAGCGCGCGCACGACGCGCGCGCTGAAGTCGTTCGGATGAGGACTCGTGAACCTGAGTCTCTTTACACCAGGAACGCTGCCAACTGCTCTTACAAGGTCGGCGAAATCATGCTCGCCATCGAAGTACGAGTTTACCGTTTGTCCGAGAAGGACTATCTCCGAGATTCCGGACGCGACGACGGCCTCGGTTTCCCGAACCACTTCGGCAAGTCTCCGGCTACGCTCCGGTCCCCGCGTCGTCGGGACGATGCAGTACGTACACCTGTAATCGCAGCCACGCTGCACCGGTATCCACGCTTTGACGCCCTCGAATCGTCGGGGCGTAAAATCCTCGTAATGCTCTTCGAGATCAAAATCGGTGGAGCTTGTCCGATTGCCCCTCCGCGCGCTCTCGATGAGAGAAGGGAGATCTCTGTAGCCGTCGGGTCCGATAACCAGGCTCACGTGCTTCGCCCGTTCGAGCAGCTGACCGCCGAGTCGCTGCGCCATGCAGCCAGTGACACCGACGACCGCGCCCTGCTTCATGCGGCTCTTCATCTCGCCGATGCGCCCAATCACACGCTGTTCCGCGTGCTCGCGAATGGCGCAGGTGTTGATAAGAATCACATCAGCGCTATCCGGCTCGGCCACCGATTCGTAGCCGGATTCGATCAGCTTCCCGAGCATGAGCTCGGTGTCGCTGACATTCATCTGGCAGCCGTAGGTCTCGATGTAGACGGTTGGGCGTGGGGACTGGAGCATCGATAGTGTTTAGCTGGAGAGAGCGCCGAAAGATAGTACCGGCGTCTCGGCGATCAAAAAGTGTGAGGCGTCGACCGTGATGAGCCCGAACTCGCAGGTGTCGCGCTTGTCGCGTAAGAGCTGTTATCGGGCGTTGTGGGGTCCGACGGTAGCTCGATGTAGAAGGAGCTGCCCCTGCCCTCCTCGCTCTTCACCCAGATACGTCCGCCATGCCGTTCCACCACGAGCTTGCAGAACGTCAGCCCTAGGCCGGAGCTCCGGGTTCGTGGGGACCGCGGCATCTCGACTTGCCCGAATTTTCTGAAGATCAGATCGTGGTACTCCGGAGGAATTCCGGGACCGTTGTCGCTCACGGTGAACAGAACTCCATTTCGCGCCTTCCGCGCGCTCAGCTCGAGATGAACCGGATTCGACGAATGCGTGACTGCGTTCTGAATCAGGTTCGAGAACACGCGCTTGATCAGTCCCTTGTCGCCGGCGAAAACCGGCGCGTCGTCGGCAACCGACACCGACGCGGTCGTCTTCTCCTGCTGGAATCGGTGACTCCACTCGTGAACCAGCTCGGCCAGCAACGCCCCCGGTGCCATCGGCGCGAGAGTGAGCGAGATACGCGCCTCTTCTATTCGCGCGACCTCGAGGATGTCGTCGATCAGCGCGAGGAGATCTTCCGACTTCGTTTCTGCGTCCCCAATGGCTGCTTTCTGCGGCATCGTGACAGAGCCGAAGTCGCCGTCGGCGAGCATCTCCAGCGTCGCGAGCACTGAGGTGAGTGGAGTCTTCAGATCGTGCACGATCATCTTCATGAGATCGTCGCGGACCTTTTCCAGCTCGCGAAGCTTCCGCAGGCTGTCCTCCAGCGCGTCCGTCGCGGCTTTAAGCTTGAGCAGGCTCCGAACGCGCGCGCCCAGGACCAGACGGTTGTGCGGCTTGGTCAGAAAGTCGTCGCCGCCGGCTTCGATGCCGCGCACCCGGTCGCTCGTGTCGTTGAGCGCGGTGACGAATATCACCGGAATTCTCGACGTGCGCGGATCGCGCTTGATGCGGCGGCACACCTCGAACCCGGTCGAGCGGTCGTCGACGCCGAGATCGCCGGCAGGCATAGACACGTCGAGTATGCAGAGATCGGGCTGATGCTCGAATGCCGCCGCAACCGCCGAAGGCCCGTCGACGGCCGTTATCGTCTCGTACCCGAGGCTCTCAAGTTGGTCGAGCAACAACTCGACGTTGGCGGGAATGTCGTCAGCAACGAGAACTACCTCGGGCTTCGCATTCACACCATCAGCCATATCAGGGTGTGACCCTTAAGCCGAAGCTGAGAATGAGGCCTCTCTCGCTGACGCCGCTGGCGGAACGCGCCGCGTGCTGAAGCGTGAAATCAAAAGCAGCACGATCGCGAGCAAGCGGTATTCCAAGTCCGGCCATGAGGGACGTCTCTGATACTTTTTGGCCGTTGAAGCCGAAGGGGAGCGTACGGACTCTCGCCCCGGCGCGCATCACGACCAGTCGCTGCATCACTCGCGGCCCCGAAGCCTCGGCGCCCAAAGAATAATCCCAGGAGTCGAAGCCCTGAACATTGGGACCGATCGAGCTGAGGGAGCTCCAGTTGTCGCGTGCCACGCGGGCAGAGATGTTCGCACCGGTAATTCCATCGTAGCTCACTGACGCTGAGTAATGGTCGGGAATTCGTCCCTCTCCAATAGTGGTGTCATTCCTGGCTGCCGTCAGGTTCCCACCCTTTCTGCCGGCAAATGCAAAGCCGATGACTCGCGATGGGTGAAACTCGATGCCGACCGACGCAGCCAAACCATTGAAGCTGAGCCGCTCTGTTTCAGAGGTGCTGGTGTACTTTGCGCTGTCGGGAAAAAGTTGCGACAACGTGACGCGATTGCTCCCGCTGAATACGTGAAAGCCGCCGCCGATTCTGATTTTTGGTGTTCCCGACCACGCCAGTGCCAGTCGAACATCGTCGATCGCGCCGAGGACCTTGTTCGTCTCGGTCTCGTTGACGCTGTCCGCTCCAACGAGCCGCCTCCGCACCAGACTTGTTTCCGAAGAACGGTCGAGGAAAGTCGATGAGCTGAGGCCGAGCGCCCAGGACTGTCCCAAGGGAAGAATCCCGGATACGAGGGGGAAACGCGCGGTGGTGGTGGTCGCCGTTCCCGATCCCGCTGTCACCCGCCTGAATTCAGGTGAGTATTGAAAGAAAAGGGCGGCTGCGCCCACACCCGCGATGGACGCAGGTGACACCAGGCTCAACACGTCGAAGTCTGCGACCGCTCCGCCTGTCCCTTCGGCTCTCGCGCTCATTTCTCCAGTAGGGTAGCCGAGACCCTGAGTGCTAAGCGCTCCCTGCGCTTCTCCACGAGAGACGATCAGTACCATCGCGAGCGTAGCGACGATGAGTATGCGCATCACGGGATCCCCAGTGGAACGCGGGTAGTGTAACTGATTCTCAGACGCGGACGCAGAAGCGAGAGCGCATCCTCGCTCGAGGAGAAGCGGATCTCGAGCGGAGAGTTTCCTTCGTCGAGAGTTTTGAGCACGAGCGCGCGGGGAACGGTATCCGGTGACTGAGTGCGCCAAATTGGGAAAGCCCGGGCGAGCTCGATTTCCTTTAGTCCCGAGCCGCCAGGAGTAATCCGGAGGGTGTCGAGAGCGACATCGGCCACGATCTGCGCAGCCTTGGTGGGGTCAGTAACGGCTTTACCTGCGAGAACGAGCGAAGGAAGTACGAGAACAGTATCAGAAGGGTCGAGCAAAGAATTGGGGACCTGGTTCAGCAGCAACGTCGCTCTTATCACGTTGGCGGAGTCGATGATGTTGAGCGGGATCAGGAACCGGACGTAGATGCGTCGCGGTGGGAGCCCGCCGACGTCCAGATCCGTAAGAGGTCCGGGCGGCGGGCCCTTCGCTATCGCGGTGTAGTCAGAAAGGTGGAAAGCGATGATCGCTTCGCCAGTCGGTGTCCGGGAGAACGGAGACAGCACGAATGGCGAAGTCGTCGTATCGGGGATCGCCCGAAACGAGAGCGTCGGCGGCGCTGCGCCTTCAGTAGAGATGATCCGCATCTGTGACGAGCTCGGAGCGACCGCGCGCAAACCGATGCGCAGTCGTGCATTGCCTAGAATCTTGGCAAGGACTACGGAGTCGGATATGTAGTACCTGAGCGTGTCCTTCAGGTTGGCACGAGTGAACGATTGCGACGAGATGAAACGATCGGGACGAAAGAGCGCGAGAACGGCGGCGGTGGAAGTGTCGCTTGCCGTAGTGTCGACGTCGTACGCTTCGATCGTTACCGGACTCGTTCCCTTGATCGACAGCGTATCGATATGAAGCATGATGTAAGCGCTGTCGACGCGACTGATCGGGCGAGCCGTATCAGCGTTTGGCGTAAAGGTCAGCGGCAAAGAGTCGTAGCGGAGGATCACGCGAGTGTCGAGCGTGTCTCCCCGCGCCGCGAGGAACAGCCCGGGCTCGGTCCCCAACCCCGACAAGGCCTGTACTGTAGTGTCGACGACTACGGCATCGAGAGTGACGTTCTGGACGTCCCCGCCAACCGGCGGACAGAGGACAGAGCACACACCGGAGCTATCGAGATTCTCGGAGCACGATGCGAAAGAAATGAACAACAGCGCGGTCGCGACCGAGCGCAACAGCAATGACGAAGACTTCACTACATCCTTCCACGTGATTGGTTCAGCACGAAGGCGTGTGGGAGCAGTTCCTTGAGCGTCCAGGAAGCTTCCTTTCCGTCGCGTGTGTAGCTGGAGACCCTGATATTCGGCGCAAACTCGTTCAACACCTGCCTGCACGCCCCGCATGGAGGGGTCGGCTCCCTGTCGTCTGATGCGATTGCGATCTCGTCGAATTCAGTCAGTCCTTGTGAGACAGCAGAGGCCACCGCAAGGGTTTCCGCGCAAATTGCCAAACCGTAGGCGGAATTCTCCACGTTGCAGCCCGTGATGAGCTTGCCATCTCTGGTGAGGAGGGCTGCTCCGACCTTGAAGTTCGAGTAGGGAGCGTGCGCGTTGTCCAGCGCGCGCATCGCTGCCGCCTTGAGGGAGGCCTTGGTTTCCGATTTCGTGGCCATCAGACTATCAGCTCTTTCAGAAACGATTTGCCACGGCCCCTGAATGAAAGCCCAAACCAATCCGCAACGGTCGCGCCGAGGTCGGAAAATGTGTCACGCTGGCCAAGGTCGCGGGGGACGACGCGCATTCCCCCAACCAGTAGAGGCACGAATTCGCGAGCGTGGTCCGATGATGGTGTTGTGGGATCGTTGCCGTGATCGGCCGTGATGAACAGCAGGTCTTCCTCTTTGAGCCGGGATGTGATGGAGGGCAGAGCTGCGTCGAACTCGCGCAGCGCACCGTAGAACCCCGCAACGTCATTGCGGTGCCCGAACAACTGGTCGAAATCTACTAGGTTGGCGAAGAGGAGCCCACTTTCAGCGCTCGAAAGCCAATTCTTGATGCCGCGGATGCCATCCGCGTTGGAAACCGTGTGCGTCGCCGTCAGCGAACGCCCCGCGAAAAGATCGTCGACCTTGCCAACTCCCGCCCGCGAGATTCCTGCCTTGGCGAGCGCGTCGAGCAGGGTCTCGCCTGGCGGGGCTATGGAATAGTCTCGCCGGTTCGCTGTACGCGTTGGTTCGCCGTTCTCGACGACGAAGGGTCGTGCTATCACTCGAGAGACGTCGTTGGGAGGCACAAGCATCGCGCGTGCGGCCCCGCACGCGCGATAGAGCTCCGCCAGTGGAATCACGTTTTCGTCGGCCGCGATCTGGAAGACTGAATCCGCGGACGTGTACACGATCCAGCTACCGGTCCTCTGCTGCTCGCCGGCGAACCGCTTGATAACGTCGGTACCGCTGCCAACAACATTCCCGATGACCGCGCGGCCAGTCTCCCGGACAAATGCCTCGATCACGCCCGCGGGAAATCCTTTTGGATAAGTCGGGAATGGACGCTCGAGGTGGACACCCGCGATTTCCCAGTGTCCCGCCGTGCTGTCTTTACCCGCCGATGCTGGTCGCATGCTCCCCCACGCACCCGCCGCGTCGCCGCGACGAGCGATGCCTTCGATCGATCGAATGTTGCCCAGTCCAAAGCGTTCGAGGCGCGGTAGTTTGAGGCCTCCTGTGGCGCGCGCGACATTCCCGAGCGTATCGCTTCCCGCGTCGCCATAGGCGTCGGCATCAGGCGCCTCACCGATACCGACGCCGTCGAGGATGATGATCGCGGCACGCTTCACGACTACGGGCCGGTGTAGGTTCTTTCGACGCGAGATCTCAATCCCGTGAGGAGCTCGTAGGGCGACAAGCTCGCGGCATCCGCGACGCGCTCCACTGTAAGAACTGTATTTCCTGAGCGGCCAATCAGCGTCGCCACGTCGCCGACTTCACACTTCACGGTCGTCACATCGATCATGGTCATATCCATTGTGACTCTACCCGCGATCGGCGCGATGGTACCACCGACCAATACCGACCCAACCTGACTTAGAGATCGCGGATAGCCGTCGGCGTAACCGACTGCCAGAGTGGCGATGCGCGCGGGACTTTCAACGCGCAGCGTAGCGTCATAGCTCACGGTGTCCCCCGCTTCGAGCCTTCGAATTTCCACGATCGGAGCCCGCAGGTGCACGACCGGCTCAGGCTGTACGGCGGCGGTGCTTCCACTTCCAACCCCGTACAGAAAAATTCCGGGGCGAACGAGGTCCCACTCGCTCCGACCCTTTCGCGCGATCGCTGCGCTGTTGTCGGTGTGCAGCAATCGCGGGCGAGATGGCAGGCGCGATAGGGCCTCGCGAAAAAGTCCTTCCTGCTCGCGCATCGTTCCATCATCCAGCTCGGAGGAATGAAAATGCGTGAACGCGCCCTCGGGTGGGGCCAGCGCAACCACCTGCGCAATCTCCCCGATTTCGCGCCACGGGATTCCAGCTCGGCTCATACCGGTGTCAATCGCCAGATGCCACGCGCCGCCGCCCGCCTGCAGCCACGCCTCGATCTCTTTGGGGAAGCCCAGTGTCGGAGTGAGCCGCATCGCTCGTGCGCGCGGCAATTCCGCGTCGACGAGCGGCGTGAAGATCACGATTGGCCGGGAAACACCGAGGTCGCGCAGCTCCTCGCCCTCAATTACCGTTGCAACGCCGTATCCCCACGGCTCGAGCGGCTCCAGAGCACGCAGCGCTCCCTTCGCGCCCAGGCCGTAAGCGTCCGCCTTGATCATCGGCAGGAGCGGCACTCCAGCGCGCCGCGCAACCGCGGCCCCATTACGCTGCAACGCGCCCAGATCGATCTCGACCAGGGCGCGAGCCAATGTCTGCTTCATTGACGCTTCATTTACGATTCGGGTAGTATACGCCGGACCACACATCCCTTCAAGAAAACGAGCCTGGCCGCGCCTCATGACTAATGGATAAGACACACTCGCTGGACGATACTCTCGCGCTGATGCGCGATCTGCGTAAACGGTGCGAATGGGACGCCGCTCAGTCGCACGAATCTCTGCGACCGTACCTGATCGAGGAAGCAAACGAGCTGGACGACGCAATCAGGCTCGAAGACGACAAGCTGCTGCGCGAAGAGTTGGGCGACGTTCTCCTCCAGGTGCTCTTCCACTCCGTGCTGGCTGAGGAGCGAGGCGCCTTCGACTTCGCTGCGGTGGCGGAAGGACTCATCACCAAGATGAGGGGGCGGCACCCGCACCTGTACGGCGACGCTGCCAAAGAGCCGTGGGAGCGGATGAAATCCAAACACCGGAAAAGCATTGCCGATGGACTTCCGCCAGCGCTGCCCTCGCTCCATCGCGCGCACCGTCTGCAGGACAGGGCCGCTGGTGTGGGCTTCGATTGGCCGGATGTCGAGGGGCCAGCGGCGAAAGTCGCGGAAGAACTCGAGGAAGTAAGGGCCGAGCTCCGCAAATCGCCGCACCCCAAGCCCGGCGCGCCACCGTCACTGGACGACCGCCACTACGCACTCGAGGAAGAGCTGGGCGATCTGCTGTTTGCCGTAGTCAACCTTTGCCGAAAGGCAGGCGTGCACGCATCGCTCGCGCTCGACAAGGCAAACGCGAAATTCGAGCGGAGATTTCATGAGATCGAGCGA
>JAXDME010000280.1:0-9954 GCA_034666285.1 Gemmatimonadaceae bacterium
CATGCGGCGACGATGGTCACGGCAGGTGTGTACCTCATCGCGCGCAGCGCGGCGCTCTTCTCCCTCGCTCCGGTCGCCTCTCTGACCGTCGCGGTAGTTGGCGCAGTGACCGCGATCTTTGCCGCGACGATCGGGCTCAAACAGTGGGACATCAAGAAGGTCCTGGCGTATTCGACCATCTCGCAGCTCGGGTACATGTTCGTTGGCGTCGGCGTGGGAGCGTACGTGTCCGGGATGTTTCATCTCGTTACACATGCTTTCTTCAAGGCACTGCTGTTCCTGGGCTCTGGCTCCGTCATTCACGCGATGCACAGCGCCTACCACTCGACGCACAGCCACGAAGACGCGCAGGACATGCGCAACATGGGCGGCCTAAAGATATATTTGCCCATAACATGCGTTCTAATGTGGATCGCTACGCTCGCGATTTCCGGAGTCCCGCCGTTCTCCGGATTCTTCTCGAAGGACGAGATCCTGGGAGCAGTCTTCGCGCGCGCTCAGGGTTCGACGCTGGCCTCCGCGAGCTGGCTTGGCATTCCGGGCAACTCCCTTCTTTACGCGATCTACGTGCTGGGATTGATAACCGCGCTGCTCACGGCTGTGTACATGACGCGGATGATGCTCTACACCTTCCACGGTCCCAGCCGCACAGGGACGGAAGAAGAGCGGTATCTGCAGGAAGCACCGTGGGTGATGACGGGTCCGCTGGTCGTTCTCGGAATCCTTACCGTCGTTGGTGGCTGGCTAAATCTGCCGGCGGTAATCACTGATGCGGTTCCCATCGGCCGGTCCGGCGTCCTCGACAAATGGCTCGAGCCCGTGGTTGGAGCTGCGACGGCTCGCGTGAGCGGGGGAGCCAAAGTTCCAGCCACGACTGAGGAAATGCTCATGGGAATCGCGGTAGTACTCGCGGTTGCCGGCATCGTCTACGCATTCGCGCGGCTCAAGCCGGCGGAGCTAGTCCCCAAGCGTGACGCCATTCCCGAGGAAGGTTTCGAAGGAGTCGTCGCCAACAAGTATTACGTCGACGAGGCAATCGATGGGGCAGTCGTCACGCCAACTTACGTAATCTCGAAGAACTTCTTGTGGCGCTTTATCGATAGCGGCGTAATCGACGGATTCTTCGTCAACGGGAGCGCCGCACTTGCAAAGTTTGTCGGGAGTCTTGGATCGCGGCTCCAGACTGGTAACGTCGGCATCTACGCGTGGGTCCTGGTAGTGGGAGTGGTGGCACTCCTCGGCGCTTTCACCCTCCGGTGACCTGACGAATGGCAAGTTTTCTCGAATCGATCGGCTACAACAGCTGGGTCCTCCCCGCGCTGCTAATCATTCCGCTCCTGGGCGCGCTGGCCTTGATGGCGCTTCCGGCTCGCGATCAGGGAGCTGACAGCGGAGTGGAGAACCCGGTGGCCCGGCAAATCGCGCTTTGGTTTTTCGTTCTTGAATTTGTAGTGTCGCTGGGCCTCTGGTGGTCGTACAATCCCGCGGACAGCGGTTGGCAGGCTTCGATCGACATGGCGTGGATTCCGACCTGGGGCGTGCGCTTCACTCTCGGAGTTGACGGTATCGCTCTGATGATGGTTCTGCTCACGACCTTCATAATGCCGCTGGCAGTCCTGGGCAGCTGGACGAGCATTCGAACGAAGGTCCGCAGCTACTATGCGCTTCTTCTCATCCTCACGACTGGTATGCTCGGCGTGTTCCTCGCCCGCGACCTGTTTCTCTTCTACGTGATGTGGGAAGTCATGCTCGTGCCGATGTACTTCATCATCGGCATCTGGGGCGGAGAACGGCGCATCTACGCGAGTCTCAAGTTTTTCGTGTACACGATGCTGCCATCACTGCTGATGCTCGTCGCGATCATTTACCTTGGCGTTCACGTACGGACCTCCACGGGAACGCCGGATTTCAGCTACGATCACGTGTTGGCTGTGTCCAACATGCCACAGCGAGCTGCGCTCTGGCTTTTCGCCGCGTTCTTTCTCGCGTTCGCGGTCAAGGTGCCGATGTTCCCGTTTCACACGTGGTTGCCCGACGCACACGTCGAGGCGCCAACTGCCGGCTCGGTTATTCTTGCCGGCATAATGCTGAAGATGGGGACGTTCGGATTTCTGCGGTTCGCCCTCCCGCTCTTCCCAGGAGCGGCGATGAATCCGACCATTCGAATGATCATCCTCGTGCTCGCGGTGATAGGCATCATCTACGGCGCGCTGGTCGCCATGGTGCAGCCGGACTTCAAGAAACTCGTCGCGTACTCATCGGTCAGCCATCTCGGGTTCGTAATGCTTGGCATCTTTGCGCTTACGTTGCAAAGCGTGCAGGGGGCGCTGCTGATCATGATCAACCACGGCATTTCGACAGGGGCGCTGTTCCTTCTCGTCGGTATGATCTACGAGAGAAGACATACGCGCGCGATCGACGCGTATGGTGGTATCGCCCGAGTCGTCCCGCTGTTTGCGGCGATCCTGACCTTTGTTTCGTTGAGCAGCATCGGGCTCCCCGGCACGAACGGATTCGTAGGAGAATTTCTCGTACTCATCGGATCCTTCCGGACTTATCCGGTGCTCGCCGTCATCTCGGCGACAGGCGTGATCTTCGCCGCGGCGTATTTGTTGTGGGCGCTCCAGCGAATTCTCTTCAATCCGCTGGATAAACCGGAGAACGAGCACATCCCCGACTTGAACAAACGCGAGCTTGCCCTCCTCCTTCCTCTGATCGCGGTGATCATCTGGCTGGGAGTTTATCCCGCGCCTGTGCTGCGCCGGACGGAAGCGTCCGCACAGTTGCTGATCAACCGTGTCGAAGGCCACTCGGCCGCACCGCGAGTGAGCGAGGCAACACGCTGATGACCTTCGACTTGAGCCTGCCCGCCCAATTGGCTGGAGCTCTCGGTCCCGATCTGTTCCTGATGGCCGGAGCGATGTTGCTCCTGCTCTGGGCCGGTTGGCGTCCGGAAAGCGATGAGCACCAGCGAAGTGTCGGAATTCTCAGCATGGCGCTGTGCATTTTCACGATGGTCTTCGTCGGCTATTACGCGCGCGAGGGTTACACCGCGAGTGTAGGTCCGATCGCCGTTGACAATTTCCGTTGGGCTGCGGACGAGATTTTCCTCATTGCAACCGTCGGTACGATTGCCATGTCGCTGGACTACAACGGGCGCGAAGGGATCATGCCTGGCGAGTCGCACGTCCTGCTTCTGCTGGCCACATCGGGGATGATGATCCTTGCCGCCGCCCGCGATCTCATCATCGTCTTCCTCGGCATCGAGCTCATGTCGATCGCGATCTACGTTCTGGTCGGAATGAATCGACGCAGGGAGCGTTCGGCCGAGGGCGCGCTCAAGTACTTCCTCCTCGGGGCGTTCTCGACCGCGTTCCTGTTGTACGGAATCGCCCTCGTCTATGGCGCGACGGCAGAAACCAACTTCGCCAGGATCGCCGCGAACATTGGGAAGTTCCACCTCGAGCATAGCGCCCTGCTATTGGTTGGAGTGGCGCTTCTTCTTGTTGGGTTCGGCTTCAAGGTTGCCGCCGCCCCTTTCCATATGTGGGCACCCGACGTGTATGAGGGAGCGCCCACTCCCATCACGGCGTACATGGCTGCGGCGGTGAAGGCCGCTGCGTTCGCGGCTTTCTTCAGATTATGGCTCGAAGCCTTCCCATCGCTTCTAACTACCTGGCATCTGGCAGTGTGGTGGCTCGCGGCCTTGACGATGATCGTGGGGAACGTTGTCGCGCTGGCGCAAAGAAACATCAAGCGACTGCTGGCGTATTCGAGTATCGCGCACGCAGGCTACATCCTCGTCGCAATGGTGGTGGGAACGAAGCTCGGTAGCTCCGCATTCATGTTCTATCTCTTCGCGTACACTATGGCGACGCTCGGTGCATTCGCCGTTATCGTGGCTCTTGGCGCGCGTGGCGAAGATCGCATGGGCGTCGAAGAGTACGCCGGTCTGTGGACAGTCCGTCCGGGACTCGCCGGCGCGATGGCTGTATTCATGCTCGCGCTCCTCGGCTTTCCGGTTTTCGGCGGAATAGGCTTCTTCGCGAAATGGTACGTTCTGCAGGCGGCCCTTCAGGCTCCATTTCCCCAGACGAGATTGGCAGTCCTGCTCGTGATCACGAGCCTGGTAAGTGCCGGCTACTATCTGTATGTCGTCATGGTCATGTTCATGAAGCCGAGGGACGCGACTGCGTCATTGCCCGAAAAGACAGGTGGATGGACGCGGGTTGTCGTGTGGGGCTCTGTCGGCGTCATCCTCGTTTTTGGCCTCTTCCCGGATGCGATCGTCTCGCTCACCCGGCGCAGCACCCCAACACTGACGACAGACGGACCTGCTATTGATGTTCCAGCGGGCTTGCCGCGCACGTCGAGCGCGGCGAACAACGGGGTGGTGGCGCTGCGTCCCGATCCGTCGTCGAACAGCAGGTAGACCGGGTGGCAATCTCGCGCACGATTTTTCGCGAGTACGACATCCGGGGAGTCGCTGACAAGGATCTCACCGAAGAAGTGGCGAGGGCAGTCGGCGGCGCTTACGCAGCGTTTCTCGCCGAGAAAGGTGTAAAGGGAACGGTGGCGGTTGGTCGCGACAACCGTCCGTCGGGTGACAAGCTCCATCCCGCTTTGATCGCCGGGCTCCGGGCGAGCGGCGTCGACGTGGTGGATATCGGAATCGTACCAACCCCTCTCGCGTATTGGGCGCAGCACAATCTGGACGTAGTTGGGGGAATCCAGATCACGGGCTCCCACAACCCGCGCGAGTACAACGGTTTCAAGCTCGGCCTCGGAACCAAGTCGATTTTCGGCGCCGACATCCAGCATCTGTACGACCTTGCGGTCGCGGGACAATTTCCGAGCGGAAAGGGCACTCTACGGCGGGAGCAGGTGATCGACGGATACGTCGACGACATCGCGGGCCGCGTTGGTAAACTCTCGCGCGACCTCAAGGTAGTCATTGATTGTGGCAACGGAGCCGGAGCATTGGTGGCGCCGAGGTTGTTCCCGAAACTGGGCATCAAACCGAGGTGTCTGTTCTGCGAGAGCGACGGGACATTTCCCAATCATCACCCCGACCCGACGGTCGAGAAGAACGTCCAGGATCTGATCGCGGCGGTGAAAGAGGATCGAGCGGATGTCGGAATCGCGTTCGATGGCGATGCCGACCGCATCGGAGTAATCGATGATCAAGGCGAAATCATCTGGGGGGATATTCTCCTGGTCATCTACGCGCGCGACGCTCTCGCGAGAACAGGGAAGGGCCAGTCGATCGTGTTCGATGTAAAGGCTTCGCAGGCGCTGCCCGAAGCGGTGGAAAAGGCTGGAGGTATTCCAGTGATGTGGAGGACCGGCCACTCGTTGATCGAGGAGAAAATGCACGAGACACATGCTCCCGTTGGAGGAGAGGTGTCCGGCCATATGTTCTTCTCGGAAGGGTTCTACGGATTCGACGACGCCCTTTACGGGGCGGCCAGGCTTCTACGCATCATCGCCGACTCCGGGAAGAGCGTGCGAGAACTTCTGGCAGATGTGCCTCGCTTCGTCTCGACGCCGGAGATAAGGGTCGACTGTCCCGACGACATGAAATTCGGAATCGTCGATGAAGCCCGAGAGTATTTCGGAGCCAGATACAAGGTGATAACCGTCGACGGAGTTCGTGTGTTATTCGGAGACGGGTGGGGATTAATCCGCGCGTCTAATACCGGTCCTGTACTCGTGATGCGCTTCGAGGCGCGCACGAAAGAGCAGCTCGACAAGATTCAGTCTGAGATGCAGGGCTGGCTCCGCGTGAAGGGCGTTCAGGTCTGATGTGATGCCGCGCAGGCGCCTCCTTATTGGCGTCGCCGTCGCGGCTGTTCTCCTCATTGGCGGCCGCACGCTCTCTGCACTCTATGCCGACTACAGCTGGTACGGCGCGATGGGAGCCGCCGCTCTCTGGAGCGAGCGCGCGGGTGACTTGCTCCTCATTTACGGGATCGGGTGGGTCGTCGCCGTCCTCCTCACGTTCGTCAATCTCTCGGCGCTCGGACGCAGCATCGGCTCCCTGACTCTCCCACGCAGGCTGGCCAACGTTGAGTTCGGTGAGGCGGTCCCGCGAAAGTATCTCGACCGGGTAGCGCTCGTGCTGTCTGTAGCGGTCGCCGCGGCGCTCACTCCAGCACTTCCGAGCTGGATGTCGCTCGCCCTCACGCGTCTCAAAGTCACCTTTCGGGAAGCGGACCCATACTTCCAGCACGACCTCGGGTTCTATACGACGTGGCTGCCGTTCGAGAAAGAGCTGTATTCGTGGGCAACGCTGCTCGTGGTATCGGTCTCGATGATGGTCGTGATTCTTTATTCGCTGACGCCAGGACTCCGGTGGGAGAGAGCGGGGCTGCGCATGAGCGCTTACGTGCGCCGACATCTGAGCGTCCTCGCGGCGCTTCTGCTCCTGATCACCATGTGGAGCTATCGACTCGAATCCTACAATCTCCTGATTCGCGGCAGCGGTGAGGACCGCGTCTTCTCCTATGTCGATCACCAGTGGCTGCTGCCCGGCCTGCTGCTCTTGTCAATCGCCACCGCGGCTGCTGCGATCACGGTCCTTCTGAGCGGGTGGACGGGACAACTCCGCACCAGCTTCGTCGCGGTCACCGTAATAGTCATCCTCTCCGTGACAATTCAGGAGGTACTGCCGCTCGTAGTCCGACGTGTTACGCCCAGGACTGCCCAGCTGGCGCGCGAGCGGTCGTACATCGCGACAAGGGCTGAATACACCCGACGCGCGTTCGCGCAGAGTGTTGTATCGGGCCCTCGACCGGGAGGATCCGCAGTGTCTGCTGCGCTCGACAGCGTCGCTACCAGCGCCGCGGGGCAGCAGCTCCTGCGGCAGGACTCCCTCGTTTACCCCGGTGCGCGCGGGCTGGTCGTGGTCTCCGACCCTCAACTCGATGTAGCGGGCCCACGACTCGGCGATGGTCTGTCGAGGCTCGCATACGCCTGGGCGTATCAGTCCTTCGATCTATTGTCCGATTCGATTCCTCGTCGCGCCAGATTGATCAGCGTGCGCGATGTACGCTCGAGACTGGGACAGCTTGTACCGATCTTTGCTCAGGGGAGCATGATCGAGCCGATGTTTCACGCCGACACGCTATACTGGAAGCTCGAGATCTATTCCGCTTCATCCAACTATCCACTAAGCGACCATTTTGTGCTGGCGGGAGAAGAGCGTAGCTACTTCCGACATGCGGGCACGGCACTCGTGAACGGACGCACCGGTAGAGTGATGATCGCGGCCGATCCGACTCCGGATCCCATTTCTCAGGCGTGGATGACGGCATTTCCGAATTCGTCGGACTATCGCGCCCCCGGAATAGCGCACGAGCTAACGACGGCTCCGTGGGAGCCAGTCTCGGCCCAGGCCGGTTCGACTATCGACTCCACCTTTAGAGCGGCTGTCACGCGATTGTACAACCGGATGCGCGCGGCGCTCGCTGCGGCGGACCTCAAGGCATTCGGAATTGCATACGACTCGCTGGGAGCTCTCATCGCACCCCGCAAGTGACCGCAAGGCCTCGCACCGCAGTGATCGCCGTCGGAGGCAACGCCCTCTCTCCGCCGGGCGAGCGCTCGACAATCGGCGATCAGTTCCGTCACACCCGCGCGAGCCTCGGACCGATCGTCGACTTCGCGCTCGATGGCTGGCGTGTGGTTGTCGTGCACGGCAATGGACCACAGGTCGGTGACGAGCTGGTACGCAACGAGAAGGCCCGGAGCGAAGTAGCTCCTCTTCCGCTCGGCGTTCTGGTTGCAGGAACGGCCGGCTGGATCGGCTACATGCTGCAACAATCTCTGGAAAATGCCCTGCGAAAGGCGGGGAGCAGCCGCGACGTGGTGACAGTCCTCACCCAGGTCGAAGTAGCGTCAGATGATCCTGCGCTCAAGGACCCCAAGAAATTTATCGGGCATGGTCTTTCCGTGAGCCGCGCGAGAGAGCTTCGCGCAGAAGGTCATCCGGTGAAGAAAGATGGAAAGGGACGGTTCCGGCGTGTCGTCGGAAGTCCGATGCCATTGGCGATTCACGAGCTCTCGACTATCCGGACTCTGATCGATAGCGACACCGTCGTCATCGCTTGCGGAGGAGGCGGCATTCCTGTTTATCGCGACGCCGTCCTCGGACTGGAAGGCGTCGACGCTGTCGTGGACAAGGATCTCGCTGCCGCGGTTCTTGCGAGGGAGCTCGGCGCGGAGTTGTTCATGATTCTCACCGATGTCGATGCAGTTTATACTGGGTGGGGGACAGATCAGCAGCGCGTGATCAGCTCCATGAGCGTGGCCGAAGCAGACCGGCTTGGACGTGAAGGAGCGTTCGGCGAAGGGAGCATGGCGCCAAAGGTTGCGGCGGCCGCAGACTACGTGCGTCGAACAAAGGGCCGTGCCATTATTACGGAGCTGAGCAAGGGCAGGGCGGCAGTGCAGGGCGTTGGTGGTACTGAGATCATCCCGTAAATCCCATTCGTTAACATGACGCGTGTTCGCACGCGTTCGGAGCTAGAGTGAACATCCACGAGTATCAGGCAAAAGAAATCTTTCGGAAGTACGGCATACCGATCCCGCCGGGAGAGGTAGCCACCACACCGGAGGAAGCTGAGGCGATCGCGCGCAAGTTCGGAACGACGGTCGTGATAAAGGCGCAGGTTCACGCCGGCGGCCGGGGAAAAGCCGGCGGCGTCAAGCTCGCTAAGACACCGGCGGATGCGAAGACTATAGCTGCGCAGATCTTGAAGCTGACGATCAAGGGACTGCCCGTACAAAAGGTTCTTGTCACACCGGCCGCGGATATCGCCAGCGAGGCTTATGTCGGCATCATTGTCGATCGCTCCTCTAAGCGTGCTGTCTTCATGGCGAGTCCAGCCGGCGGAATCGACATCGAAGAAGTGGCGGCCAAGACCCCCGATAAAATCCTTCGTCACGCAGTTGATCCTCGTTATGGGCTTCAACTTTACGAAGCGATGCAGCTCGCGTTTTTTCTTTACTCGGATATGAAGCAGGTGCGCGCAACAGCGAAGATCCTTCAGCAGCTTTACAGGGCGTTCAATGAAAACGGAGGCTCGCTGGCAGAGATCAATCCGCTCGTGACTACGCCAGCCGGTGACGTTGTCGCTCTCGACGCCAAGATGGTCATCGACGACAACGAGCTGGACAGGCGCCCCGATATTGCCGCCCTTCGCGACGAGTCGGCAGAGGATCCAGCCGAGGTCGAAGCACGAAAAGCGAATCTGACCTTCATCAAGCTCGACGGAAATGTCGGCTGCGTCGTAAACGGCGCCGGACTCGCGATGGCAACGATGGACCTGGTGAAGTACTACGGTGGCGAGCCAGCGAATTTTCTCGACATCGGCGGTTCGTCGAACCCCGAAAAGGTTGTCTCCGCCCTCAGGATCATCACCAGCGATCCAAACGTGAAGGCCATCCTCTTCAATATCTTCGGTGGAATCACGCGCACCGACGACGTTGCCAACGGGATTGTGACTGCCATCAAGCAGAATCCGCTCAAGGTCCCACTCGTGATCCGGCTCACTGGAACGAACGAAGAAATTGCGGTGAAGATCCTCAAGGAAAACGGGCTCTCAGCCATGACCGACATGGACGAAGCCGTGAAGAAAGCGGTCGCCCTCGCGACGGGGAAAGCAGCGTGAGCATTTTCATCGATAAGACCACGCGCCTCATCGTCCAGGGAATTACAGGTCGTGATGGCTCGTTCCATACGAAGCAGATGATCGAGTATGGCACCCAGGTCGTTGGCGGAGTTACACCCGGCAAAGGTGGTCAGAAGTTCGAGGAGAAGGTTCCGATATTCAATACTGTCGCCGAGGCAGCCAAGGCGACCGGGGCGAACACCACGGTCATTTACGTCCCACCGATGTTTGCGGCAGACGCGATGATGGAAGCGGCAGATGCGGGGATACCGTACATCGT
>JAXDME010000281.1:0-3161 GCA_034666285.1 Gemmatimonadaceae bacterium
ATGTCCAGCGCGACGAAGATGGGACTGGTTGTTCCCCAATCGGCGGTGGATGTTCGTGGAACCTCGCCGTTCGTGGTGCGCGTCAGGCAGGGGAAGGTAGAAAAGGTGCCGGTGCAGATCGGCCTTACCGACAAGAGCTCGGAGACGATCGAGGTGTTGTTAGGCGTGCAGGCGGGCGACACACTTTTGCTGGGCGCCGCGCAGGGAAAAACTCCGGGTACTGTAGTGCGTGTACCGCCGCCGCCGCAAAAACCGGTGTTGACCGGCAAGGGAGGGATTTAACAAATGATCATTTCAGATTTTGCCATCAAGCGGCCGATGATCACCGTCGTAACGATGGTGGCGCTGGTCGTATTCGGATTGTTCGCCCTCTGGCGTCTGCAGACCGACGAGTTCCCGGACATTCAGCAGCCGGTCGTGATGACATTCATTCCGTATCCGGGCGCATCTCCGGAAGGCGTCGAGCGGGAGATCCTGAAGCCCGTCGAGGACGCAATCAAGGGAATCTCCGGCGTCGACAAGATCTATGGCACGGCTGGGGATGGTTACGCGCAGATCATCACGCTTTTCGTATTCGAGAAGGATCCACAGGTCGGTACGCAGGACATTCGCGATGCCATCTCCGGGATCCGCTCGGATCTTCCGGTGGAGATGAAGGAACCGGTGATGCAGAGGTTCGATCCGTCCGACCAGCCAATCGTGTCGATGACGATCGCTTCTCCGGCAATGACTCCGGCCGAGCTCACGAGGCTCGCCGATCCGGACATCACGAGCAAGCTGAGAGGAATCGCCGGCATCGCGCAGGTTCAGCTCGTCGGTGGTGTGAAGCGTGAGATGACCATTCAGCTGAGACCGGAAGCGCTGCAGGCGGCCGGCATCGGTGTAAATCAGGTCGTACAGGCGCTCCAGTCTCAGAACCTGGCCGCGCCGGTAGGAAGGGTAAACGGTAATCTCGACGAGAGAACGATTCGCCTACAGGGCCGACTCGAGGGGCCTCAGGATTTCATGAACCTTGTGGTCGCCGAGCGGAACGGTCAAATCGTGAGGCTGGGTCAGGTGGCGGATGCGATCGACGGCACTCAGGAGCAGCGCTCGCTCGCGCTGTACAACGGAGTAGAAGCGGTTGGAATCAACATCGTGAAGTCCAAGGGCTACAGCACGACCGATGTGAGCGCAAAGGTTCGGGCGAAGGTCGCCGAGATCCAGAAGACCCTGCCGCCCGGCGTAAAGATCGACGTCGTGAAGGACTCAGGACTCCGCGTCAAAGCCTCGGTGAGCAATGTCGAAGAAGCGCTTCTTATTGGAGCGCTTCTGACGGTGCTGGTGGTATTCGTTTTCCTGAATTCCTGGAGGTCGACGGTCATCACCGGTTTGGCGCTACCGGTCTCGGTAATGGCGTCGTTCATCGCCGTCTGGGCGTTTGGCTTCACGCTCAACACAATGTCGCTCCTTGGATTGTCGCTCGCGATCGGAATTCTGATCGACGACGCCATTGTGGTGCGCGAGAACATCGTGCGGCACATCGAGATGGGTAAGGATCACATGACAGCGTCGCACGAAGGCACCGACGAGATCGGTCTCGCCGTCGCTGCCACGACGTTCTCGATCGTCGCGGTTTTCGTCCCAGTGGCGTTCATGTACGGAGTGGCCGGGCAGTGGTTCAAGCCGTTCGCACTTACAATCGCCGCGTCGGTGCTCGTATCGCTGTTCGTATCGTTCTCGCTCGATCCCATGCTGTCCGCCTACTGGGCCGATCCACAGGTCGAGGCGGGCGAGCACCGCAATCCGATCGCGCGCACGCTCGAGAAGTTCAACAACTGGTTCAACCGGATGGCAGAGCGCTACAAGGGGTTGATTGCATGGGCGCTCGATCACCGGGTCGCGATGGTACTTATCGCTTTGGCGTCGTTCATAATCGCGCTGGCGCTTCCGGCTGTTGGACTGGTTGGCGCGAGCTTCTTTGGCAGTGAAGATCAATCAGAGCTCAATATCGCGCTCGAGACTCCGCCCGGCTCCAACCTCGCCTACACCCGCATCAAGGCTGAGGAAGCCGCGCGGATTGCTCGCGCGCACAAGGAAGTTCGATTCACCTATACGACGATCGGTGGAAGCACCGGCGATGTGAACACGGGCAGCATCTATGTTCGGCTGGTGCCGAAATCCGATCGCAGCATCGGCGCCGAAGCGTTCGGACGTCAGCTTCGTCAGGAGGTCGGAAATATTGGCGGCGCCACGATGTCGGTTTTCACGAGCGACTTTGGCGGCGCACAGAAACAGATACAGATCGAGCTGCGTGGAGGCAATTCGCAGCAGCTCGGCGCAGCTGCCGACGCGATCGCTGATCAGGTGAAGCAGGTGAAAGGCGCCGTGGATGTCGGGCTGTCCACCAAGGGACAGAAGCCGGAGCTCAACGTAGAGATGAATCGCGGGCTCGCGGGAACTCTCGGAGTGACAGTAGGTCAGGTCGCGCAGGCATTGCGTCCGGCGTTCGCGGGTATCAAGGCAGGCGACTGGGTAGATCCAAGCGACCAGACTCGCGAAGTGAACGTGCGTCTTGCTCCCGAGGCCAGGCAGCGCGCAGCCGATCTGGAGCAATTGCCCCTCGTCGTCACCGGTCCGGATGGCCAGCCTCGGACGCTTCCGCTCGGACAGATTGCGACAATCACACAGTCGCTCGGGCCGGCGCAGATCAGCCACCTCGATGCAGACCTTGTTGTCACCGTCCAGGCGAACACGTCGGGTCGGCCACTGACCGAAGTGATGAAGGACATCAACTCCAGGATCGCGAAGCTCACCCTTCCACCGGGCGTCCACATCACCCAGGGCGGTGAAGTCGACAGCCAGAACGAAGTGTTCGGGCGGATCTTCTCCGCGCTCGGCATCGCCGTGATGCTGATGTATCTGATTCTCGTGATGCAGTTCGGCTCGTTCCTCGAGCCGCTGGCAATCATGATCTCGCTCCCGCTCTCACTCATCGGCGTGATGCTGGCGCTGATGATCACCGGAACGACGATCAACATCATGAGCCTAATTGGCGTGATTCTGTTGATGGGAATCGTGGCGAAGAACGCCATCCTTCTCATCGACTTCGCCAAATGGGCGCGCGAGAAGGACGGTCTGTCGAGGCGTGACGCCCTCATTCAGGCGGGCGCGATTCGCCT
>JAXDME010000282.1:0-5050 GCA_034666285.1 Gemmatimonadaceae bacterium
GGAGTGCGTGGGGAGACGCTGATCATCAATCTGCCCGGCTCACCGGGTGGCGCGCGCGATGGGCTCGAGGCCATCGATCCGATAGTTCAGCACGCGTGCGATGTTCTGCGGGGAAGAGTGACCGAACACCCGGCAGCAAAGTGAAAGTTCTGATCACGCTCACCGACGTCGAGCCGGCGGTAAGACTCAACGCACTCCTCGAAGGGGCTGGCACCCAGACCGCAGTGGTGTCGCCGCTCGACGACCTGCGCGGAGAGATCAAGCGGTTCAAGCCCGACCTCATCGTGCTTACCGGTGCACTCGGCGATCCGGGAACGCTGCAGATCGTGCGCGATCAGCTGTGGAACGGAACCTCGCTGGTCGGTCTGGCCGATGTCGAGGATCCGGCGCTGCGGGAGCGGCTCCGCATGATTGGATTTGTCGATGTGTACACGAAGCCTATCTCGGCCGACGATTTGTACCTGGCAGTTCGCAGAGTGATGGACCGAAAGCGTCTCACCGAAGCGACCGGCCTTATCGGTCAGTCGGATGCGATCAACGAAGTGCTTCTCAAGATCGAGCAGATCGCCCCGGTGTCGAGCACCGTCATCATCGAGGGAGAAAGCGGAACGGGAAAGGAGCTGGCGGCGCAGGCGATACACAAGCAGAGTCCGCGACGTGGAAAGCCTTTTATCGCGGTGAACGCGGGCGCCCTTCCGGAAACGCTGATCGAGAGCGAGCTGTTCGGACACGAGAAGGGCTCGTTCACGGGCGCGACGGAAAGACGGATCGGCCGCTTCGAGCTGGCCGACACGGGCACGCTCTTTCTCGACGAGATCGGAGAAATTCCGCCGTCAACGCAGGTGAAGCTGTTGCGCGTGCTCGAGGAGAGAAAGCTTACGCGCGTGGGAGGCACGACACCGATCTCGATTGATGTCCGGGTTGTAGCGGCGACCAATCGTCCGCTCAGGGACGCGGTTGAGGAGGGGAGATTCCGTCCCGATCTGTATTACCGGCTGAATGTTCTCAGCATCTACCTACCGCCGTTGAGGGAAAGGCGCGAAGACATTCCGCTGCTGGTGCGACGTTTCATCAAGGAATTCTCATCGCAGCACGACCGGCAGTTCCACGGAATCTCGGCAGACGCGATGCAGATCCTCATCAGTTATCCGTGGCCGGGCAATGTGCGTGAGCTGCGCAACCTCGTGGAGAGCATGGTCGTGCTGGCCCCGGGCCGAGAAATCGGACCGGACGACATTCCGCGCGCGATCAGAGAGGGTGGAGCTGCGCGGTTCCTGCCTGTTCATATCGGTCCGGTAGTGAGAGGCGCTGTTGGGGCCGAAGGGAGAGAGCTCGAGTTCCTGGTGAGAAGCATGCTCGAGTTGCGGCTCCAGGTGGAGGAGCTGCGCAGACGACTGGACGATGAGCGTCGCGATGGACACTGGGTGGGCGAAGTTCATCCCGCCGCGGTGCTTGGCTCCGGTGCAATCACGGCGGCGATTGAGCCACCCAATCGGCCGGCGCCCCCGAGCGCGTTGACGTTGACTCCCGGGATGACGATGGCGGAGATAGAGCGCGCGGCGATCGAAGCGGCGCTCAGAGACACGAGAGGGAACCGGAGAAAAGCGGCTGAGATCCTCGACATCGGAGAACGAACGCTGTACCGGAAGCTCCGCGATTACGGGATAGAGACAGAAACAATGGCCGGCGTCTGAACCAGCGGACAATTCCCGAAAGGTTCGGCGATCTCGGGTCGGTCTCCGATAGCGGATGGGCCGCCATGCGTCAGGCCGAAGGCTATCTGTCGGAGCGCGAGGCGCGGTGCATAATGATCGCGGCTGCCCTCGCTCCGGCGGAAGGAAAAAATCTCGAGATCGGGAGCTTCAAGGGTCGCTCGACGATCGGTATCGCCCACGTCTGCCGGCACTACGGGCTCGGAAAACTCGTGGCGGTCGATCCGCACACGGCCCCTTGCGCAACGGATCCTGACCTGAAGGGAAAGACCGACACCCTCGAGGATTTTCGCGCGAATCTCACTCGCGCCGGACTATCCGACCAGGTCGACACCCGGGTGATGTTGTCCGGCAATCTTGCGAGCAAGTGGAGCGACCCGATTCGTTTCCTCTGGATCGACGGCGATCACACCTATCCCGGCGCAAAGGCTGATGTCCAGCTGTTCAAGCCGTATCTCGTTCCCGGAGCGCTTCTGCTGATGCACGACGTGCTCGGCACTCATTACGGCTCGCTGAGAGTGTTCATCGAGCACGTGCTCGGCTCCGACGACTTTGGGCCGGCTGGCTATTCGGGATCGATTGGCTGGGCGCAATATCGACCCCTCGATGGTGATGGAGCGAGGTATCGGGTCAGACGGCGCCTGCTCGCCATCCCGGCGCGGCAGATTCTTCCGGTCGCAAAATCACCGCGTGGTTTGGCGGGGTGGAACAAGCTTCGTTACAAGATTTGGCGGCCCTTGGCACCGCACGGCGCGATCAGTCCAAGCAAACTCTGGTCACAGATTGCGTATTGACGAAACGACCGATCGCTGCGAAGAGCGCGGCGTCGGTGAAGGGTTTGTATAGCGTTGGCATGTCTCCCGCCTGACGTGTAAGCTCGGCGGTCGCCGCGTCCCGGCCGCCGGTGATGAGTATCGCGGGCAACACATGTCCGGCTGCGCCGAGAGTCTCGACCAGATCCACGCCGCTGATTCCGGGAAGATTGATGTCCGCAATGAGGCAGGCGAAGTCTTCGCCGCCATCGTGCGCGAGGAATTCTTCAGCTGACGCGAAGGCTACGGCGTCGAATCCACCGGACCGCAGCAGTTGCTGAAGCGCTGTACGAACTCCCGAATCGTCCTCCACGATTGCGATCTTCAACGCGGCGCGCATGATCATGCAGCATGCTACCGGATCGGACGGGCGGCAGGCAATGCTACCTTCGTAGGGTGAGCCCGGCGTCTCCGAGCATCATTCTGCCACGACGTTGAACGACTGCGACACCGACTCGGCGTACGGCAGCTGCTCGTACTCACCGCCGATGTAAGCAGAGAGAAAAAAGTGGACGCGGTAGACGCCAGGCTGGCCGACAAAATCCCGCGAGGAGCTGCGCTCGGCGAGGATATGGAGCGGGACCGTGACACTTTCGCCGGGGCGGAGAGGCGGCGTGGTGGTGTTCAGATCGGGACAGCCGGCAGCCCAGACCTCGGTCCAGTCGGATCCTTTGCGATCCGGCGCTAGCAGATAGCGGTATTCCTCTAGCGAAAGGGTGCAAGCGGACCAGAGGATCGAGTTGCTCGAGGTGTTGGTGATGACAATCGACACGTCGATGGTTTTGCCGCGAGGTGTGGTTCCAAGCGCTACTGTCCTGCTGGTCGGTACAATGACGACCGGGCCCGCGCTCTTCGGAGCGGCTGAGCAGGCAGCGATGGCGAGCATGTACACGAGCACACAGTTTGTTCGCTCGAGCGCGACTGGAAATTTCATGTGCGGGCGTTGATAGAAAAGCGACCATCGAGCGGCATCGCGAGCCGGTTTTTGCTGCGAGTAGCTGATAGAAAAATGCTATACCGCTCAGAAGCGTGAACGTTGCGTCTCGCCCACGATGTCGTCACGACATGGTAGCTGTTTACCGAGAAATGTTTCAGCTCTCTGTGGAGCGGGATTTTGCTTGATTAAAAATCAGTCGTCTACGATATTGGCCACCTGCTTGTAACCAACGCATCAAAATCCCGCAGACAATTTTGAATTTGAACAACATCGCCGGCAGCGTTCTCCCGATCAAACGCGCTGAGGAGCTTATCCTCACGCTTCCGGGAGTGGTCTCCGCGAAAATCATAGAGAGCGAAAGCGGGGCGGTTGAACAGATACACGTTCTGACGACTGCTGAGCTTACGCCGAAGCAGGTAGTCCGGAACATCGAGAGTGCGCTGATGGCGCATTTGGCGATGCGGGTGGATCATCGAAAGATTTCGGTGGCGATAACGAGTGAGGCGAAGCCGAAGCCGCAGGCTCCTCACCCGACGCCACGCAGCCAGTTCGTGGTAGGGGTTACCCCTGAGGGCGGGGTAAGGCGCCATACGGGCAGGCGGCTGTACTTCGAGGATGTGGAGGTAAGGGGGTCCCGGAGCAAGGGGGTTTCCTGCAGAGTTACCCTTAGGAAGGGCGAGGAGTCCTACATTGGCGAAGCCCATGGAATCGAGGGGGACAGGTCCCGTCTCGATCTCGCTGCGCGGGCGACTGTGTTCGCGATCGGCAGCGCCGAGGGCAGAGAAGGGCAGCTGGCGGTGGAAGGGGTGAAGGTGATGGAAGCCTTCGAGCGCGAGTACGTGTTCGTGGGTGTGACGGTGCGATCGGGCCGTGACAGCCAGCTACTGGTAGGAAATTGCGAAATCAAGGGGAGCGGCGAGACAGCGAGCGCTCTGGCAGTTCTGGCAGCAACGAACCGTTGGGTGGATCAGGCAGCCGAGTAGAAAGCGGGCGGATTTCCGCCTGGTGAAGAATAGAAGTGGAATTTGAAAGCGGGTCTACAAGACCTGGTGCAGTCGAAAGGATCGTTGGGCGCAATTCAACCTTAACACGGATCCTATAGGATAAAAGAACCCCCGTCCCGGCTTGGAGATGAGTCGAGCGGGCAAGGCCAGCTACACGAGCGGAGCCAACCTAGTAGCGCATTTCAGCGGATGCTGAGTGCGACTGAACTTTAGGGGGGTGACGCAAAATGTTACGTGCTCTCTTGTCGTATTGCTTTCCAGAGACACAAGGTTGGTGGTAGTCGGGGTCGGGGGTTTTTCTCTTATGCAACGCCAAATCTCTCGTTATGTAGCCTTAGTCGTTGCTGCGGCCGTCGGGACTGTTGCCGCATTGTATCTGCGCGATCCGGGCTTCGATCCGGCATTCGCACAGGCCGCTCTTACGTTCGGATTGATCAGCGTCCTAGCGAACATTCTCACGCACAAAACCCGTGACGATGCCTCCGGCTCCCTTTCGTTTATTCCGGTGCTCGCTAGCGCCGCGATCGCACCCCATTGGCTAACCGCAGTCGGCGTCGCGGGAGCCGCCCTGGCTGCTCAGGCGAT
>JAXDME010000283.1:0-32080 GCA_034666285.1 Gemmatimonadaceae bacterium
TCTGGCACGACAGAGAGCGCACAAAAAAGAGCGCACCATTTCTGGTGCGCTCTTTTCAGTTCACGGGATCAGGCCGCTGGTGGAGCCGGGGTTGCCGCCGCCTGAGTAGTCAGGCTTTGTTGCCGCAGCGCCGCCGCCCCCATCATGCCGCCGAGTCCCATCGACTCCACGACATTGCTGGGGACTACCATGAGCGCGCCTTTTTCCTTGAGTCCCTCGTACAGAATGTTCATCGCGCGCAGGTGAAGGGCCGTAGGATTGTTTTCGTATGACTTCGCTGCCTCGAAGAACAGGTGCGCTATCTCGACTTCGGCCTGGCCGAGGATGATGCGCGCAGATTTTTCTCGCGACGCCTGCGCTTCGCGGGACATCGCGTCCTGCAGTGAAGCCGGAATGACAATGTCGCGCATCTCCACTGACTGCACGGTGACGCCCCACGGGTTCGAGCGCTGATCGATCAACGCCTGCAGCTCGGCCTCGATTCGCTCGCGTCCTCTAAGAAGCTCGCTCAGCGAGGTGCGCCCAATGATGTCGCGCAGACCGGTCTGAGCCGCCCAACTCACTGCCTGGGTGTAGTCCTGAACTTCGAGCGCAGCCTTCTCGGAGTCGTGCACCATCCAGAACAGCACCGCGTCGACGTTCACCGGAACCGTATCGGACGTAAGCGTCTCTTCGGCGGCGAAGCTGGTCGTGACGACACGCTGATCCACGTAGATGGAGACTGTCTCGACGTACGGCCAGATCCAGAAGAGGCCCGGGCCGCGCAGACCCGTGTATTTGCCGAGCCGGAGCACGACGGCCCGCTCCCATTGCTTGGCAATCTTTGGCGATTGCGAGAAGAACGCGCCGAAGATCACTGCGGCGACCAGCCACGCCGGGTTCTGGGAAGCCCCCGTCAGGATGACTCCCAACAGAATGGAAGCGATCAGGATAAAGACTGCTACGACATTCGTACGCCCCTGTCCGCGTGAAGCTCGGGCGGCGCGGCGTGCTGCGAGAACTTCGTCCATGGCTGGCATTTATTTCTTCTCCTCGTTCCTGAGCTGGGTTATGAGCTCGGCTAAAGTGAATCCCAACAGCGCCGCGTCGCCAACGAAGTGCTGGATCAGCGCTCGCAGCTCTCGTTCTCGGTGCGCCAACGCCGCTGGTGGGGGCGGCGCCTCGCGAACGAAAGTCCCCACGCCGCGTCGAGTCTCCAGAATTCCATCTCGCTCGAGCTGGCCGTAGACGCGCCCGACCGTGTTGGCGTTGACCGCGAGATCCACGGCCAGCTGCCGAACAGTCGGCAACTGCGCTCCTGGCTTGAGTCGTCCCGTCGCGATCGCGGCCCGAATTGATCTGTCCAGCTGGGCATAGATCGGCGTGGGACTCTTGGAATCGACGTTGAACATGGGCATTGTCTGCTTGTACTATAACATTAGTACATTACGGGCGTTAGAGGCGGCGAGTTTCACCGACCTGACATCTCGGTTGTAGATCAAAACAACTGAACGGGGTGTGAGAGGCCAGAGGCACAGGAGCTTGGTACCGTTCAGTTCAGTTGAAACCTGACCAAGCGAGATGCCAGTCAGAGGCCCCGTTCACGGTTACCGATTGTGCGTGTACATCAAGTCCACGAGCTCATCGTACATCCCGTCGGCCTGCTTTCCGCCCGCCCTTATCGCCCCCGTAGCGCAGTGCTTCAAATGATTCCGCATGAGTTCGCGGCCAACACCGCGAAGCGCTTCCTGAACCGACGATATCTGAGTCAGGATATCGGCACAGTACCGATCGTCACCGATCATCTTCTGAAGTCCTCTCACCTGACCCTCGATGCGGCGAAGTCGTTTGAGGTTTCTGGACTTCACGTCGGCGTCGACGGCGACAGCTTTTCGCGAGCTGGACGCTTCGCGCACCCCGCAGCCGCACTCCGCCGTCTTCCGATCGTCGCGCTTCAATGCAGTAGTCATCCCTTCTCCCTGAGAATCTATGAGATGCGCGCGTGGCGCAGTCGGAGGCTGTTTGCCACAACACTTACCGAGCTAAGCGCCATTGCCGCACTGGCGATGATCGGGTTCAACATCACGCCGGTGAGCGGATAGAGAGCACCAGCAGCGATCGGTATTCCGATCACGTTGTACACGAACGCCCAGAACAGATTCTGCTTCATCGTAGCCATCGTTTGCCGAGAGAGCGAAATCGCCGCGGAGACTCCGCGTAGATCGCTGCGCATGAGTGCGATGTCACTTGCCTCGATGGCGATGTCCGTCCCTTTCGGCATCGATATTCCTACATCCGCCTGAGCGAGCGCCGGGGCATCGTTGATTCCGTCTCCGACCATGGCGACGACTCGTCCTATCGATTGCAGTCTGCGGACCTCGGCCACTTTCTCCTGCGGCAACACTTCAGCGACCACACGCCGGATCCCCACCTCGTCGGCGATCGAGTTCGCCGTGGTCAATCGATCACCAGTGAGCAGCACGACCTCGACTCCCATCTCCTGAAGTTGTTGCACCGCCTGCCTGGAGGTCGGTCTCAAAGAATCCGAGACAGCTATCGCTCCAGCTACGCGACCATCGACGGCGACGTACAGCTCGCTCAGCGACTCGGGTGATTTCGCCGAGTCTGCGAGCAGTGCATCATCGGTTGAAATTCCGAGCTCGTGCATCAGCGCAGCGTTGCCGACTGCTACGATGTGATCATCCACTCTGCCCGTCACCCCACTGCCCGTGCGGGACAGGAATTCACTCGCTTGACCTAGGGTGAGGTTCCTCGCTTGAGCGGCGCGAACAATTGCAGCTGCGACCGGGTGCTCCGAATGACGTTCAAGAGCGGCCGCGTAGGCGAGAATCTGTGGCTCGGACAGCGGGGCCAAAGCGCGCACGCGTGCCACGGCCGGCACTCCCTCAGTCACCGTTCCAGTTTTGTCCAGGACAACCGTGTCCACGTCGCCGGCACGCTGCAGGACTTCTCCGCCCTTTATCAGCAGTCCCATCTCAGCGCCCCTGCCCGTCGCGACCATCACCGCGGTTGGAACGGCGAGGCCCATCGCGCACGGGCACGCAATGATCAGCACCGAGACCGCCGCCGCGATTGCGTGAGGGAGCGCGGTTGGCCCCGCGATCAGGTACCACGCGATGAAGGTCACGATTGCTATCCCGAGCACCGACGGCACGAAGACCGCGCTCACCTTGTCCGCGAGTGTTTGAATCGGGGCCCGCGAGCCCTGTGCCTCCTCCATCAGGCCCACGATGCGCGCGAGCACGCTTTCAGCACCCACGCTCGTCGCTCGATAACGAAATGCGCCGGTTGTATTTAGCGTCCCTCCGACAACGCGATCGCCGATGCTCTTGGCAACTGGGAATGGCTCGCCGGTCAGCATCGATTCGTCCACTTCGCTCGAGCCCTCGACGAGTATCCCATCGACGGGGATCCGTTCCCCTGGTCGAACCACCACTACCTCACCGGACTTGACGTCAGCCAATGGCTTGTCGACCCACGCGCCATTCTCTTCGACGCGGACGCTCGGCGGAAGCAGCGTTATGAGGCGTCGCAGCGCCTCCGACGTCTTCCGGGTGGCGCGCGCTTCGATCGCACGGCCCGCGAGCACAAGCGCAATGATGAAGATCACAGCTTCGTAGTAGACATCCGGAGCGATGCCGTGTCGTGCAAAGAGGTGCGGCGCGATCGTCGCGATCACCGAATAGAGAAACGCCGAGCCGGTGCCAAGGGCGACGAGCGTGTTCATGTCCGCTGATCTATGGCGCACCGCATTCCAGGCCCGACGGTAGATGTCGCGACCGGCCCAAACGAGAATGGCCGCGGTCAAGCCAAGCAGGCCGTAGTTGCCGCCATTCCCATGGAGCGGCATCGAAATGGCCATGGCGACGACACCGCCGAGGAGGCTCACTGTCGCCTTGATTGCGAGCTCCCGCGCGTCGTGGTCCTGCGCATCCTCGCGTTTGGACCTCGCCTGCGCCGAACTTTCGTCGGTTGCGGGCAGCTCAGCTTCGTACCCCGTGGCGCGTACGGCGTCGATCAGGCGCGCGGGTGTTACGGTCGAGGAGTCATAGCGAACCGTCGCGCTTTTCGTGAGCAGATTGACGGCGGCGTCAATGACGCCGGGCTCCGAGGCGAGCGCTCGCTGCACGCGAGACTGACATGCAGCGCAGGTCATTCCGCTTACAGGGAATGCAATCGAATCTTCTTTTCGTGGCGCGATAACCGGGGCTCCCACGTGAACACCTCCTAACCTGAATCAATATACCCCCCTCCCCTATGTCAAGCCGGTGCGTCCCGTCGCATCCCATGACGCCGGAGCATAAATTGCGTTGTTGAGCGGGCTTGCAGGCGTAGGTTATCGGAGGGCTGGGGTATGGGCATCTCGCAGCGAACGGGCACCGAGGAAGCCGACTTTTCATTGGAGAACTGCACTCTCGCGCGGGTGCTGGCGGAGAGAATGCGCGAGAGCAGGGACGATCTTACGCATCGGTGGCTCGACCGTATCAGCGCGCGCGTCAGACTCGATCCCAATCGAATTTTTCCAACTGACGCCCTCCTCGACCACGTCCCCCTCCTGATCCAGGGCATCGCCGACTACATCGAGAATCCGAGTAAGGCGATCATGTCCGACATCCCCGTCGTGGCGAAGGCGATGGAACTGGGCGAGCTCCGCTTCGAGCAGGGGTTCGATGAATACGAGCTGCTGAAGGAGTACGAGATCTTTGGCGGGATTCTCTTCGCCTTCCTGTCGCGCATCGCGGATGGAATCGAGGAGCCGTGCAGTCGCGGTGAGCTGCTTGCCTGCGCACATCGGCTATTCCTGGCCGTTGCACTGATTCAGCAGGCCACACTCACCCACTACCTTAGCCTGGTCAAGGAGCGGCTGAGCGAGCGCGAACAGCGTCTGCGCGGCTTCAATCGCGCGCTCAGTCACGAGCTGAGAAATCTGATCGGGTCTATCGGAGGCGCCGCCGAGATCCTTCAGCTCGAGGGAGCATCGGAGGAACAGCGCACGACAATGGTCTCGATGATAGTGCGCAACACCGAAACCATGAAAGTTTCCCTCGAGAACCTGGTCGAGCTATCGCGGATGGGCGAGGACGCGCGCCGGTCCCGGCACATCGAGCTTCCTCAAGCGACGGCCGAAGTCGCGCGGCAGCTCAGAGAGGCTGCTCGCGCGCGCGGTGTCGAGATAAAGATCGCCCCCGACCTACCCACCGTCGACGTCAGCGCCGCTGCCTTCGAGCTCTGTCTGTCCAATCTTGTCGCGAACGCGATAAAGTACTGCGACCCGGCCAAGGATAAACGATGGGTCAAGATTCAAGCGAGAGAGACTGCTGCCGAGGACGGCCGAGACTCACAAATAGTTGTCGAAGTCCGCGACAACGGTTTGGGAGTTCCAGAAGACAAGCGATCCCGACTCTTCGAGCGGTTCTATCGCGCCCATGAGGATACTCGGGGCGACATCGACGGCACGGGTCTCGGCCTGAGCATCGTGAAAGAAACGGCCGCCTCCATGGGAGGGAAGGCGTGGGTCGAATTCCTGGACGATGGCACCGCGTTCTGCTTCTCCATCCCGACTCGCCGTGAGGCAGACGACGAAGCGATCGCAACGGGCCAGTTCAAGGCAGTTAACGTATCACCCGATCGAAGCGCAGAGGGTTCGGCACGTTGAAGGTATAGTGCCACCATTCCTGGTCATAATTCTGGAACCCTTCGGCTTCCATAGCAGCCTTGAGCTTCTGCCGATTGACCGCCGCCAGCCCAGCCGCGTTCGCAGTGTGAGCGGCCGGGGAGAAGGTATCGAACGCGGTTCCCATCTCTAACTCTTGGCCCGTACCCAGATCGATCAAGGTGAGGTCTATGGCGAGACCGAGATTGTGGCGCGATCGGCTGGCGATATAGCCATCCTTCAGGAGCTCGGGCCGATGGGCGCGCTCCGTCCATTCCACCATGGCGAGCGTCGCGCGCACGGGTCGATACGCGTCGAAGATTTTTAGCGCCAGCCCGCGCTGGCGGAGATCGCGCTGGACACGCGCCAGCGCAGAAGCCGCC
The DNA here is from genome assembly GCA_034666285.1 of Gemmatimonadaceae bacterium. Classification (GTDB taxonomy): domain Bacteria; phylum Gemmatimonadota; class Gemmatimonadetes; order Gemmatimonadales; family Gemmatimonadaceae; genus UBA4720. The sequence continues at coordinate 6,037 of JAXDME010000283.1, forward strand.
TCACGCCGCAGAAATGCGCGATTGGCTTCATATCCCGGTAGCGGAGCCCCCGTGAAATTGTTCGCCGTCGCGTACCGCATGTCGACCACAATCGTTGGATCGAGGGACCGTACGTCGACTAGAAGGCTGTCCGCCGCAACGTTCGGCGCGACCGCAATCTCCGCCGTATTAACCGGCGGGGCACCTGCAGACGACCGTTGCGTGGGCGCGCACGCGATTGCAATCGTCAGCAACAGGAACGCGAAGAGCTTTCTCATGCGGTAAGAATAATGCTCCGTCACAACGGCGTCATTCCTCCCCGAATGCGATTCGCGCATATTTTCGCATGGCAAGCATCGAAGCGGCAACTCCATCCGCAGTCTCGCACGCGACACCACGTGGCCACCGCGCTGCCGTTTTCGCCAGTTTTCTCGGCTGGACGCTCGACGCATTCGATTTCTTTCTTGTCGTCTTCGCGCTGACGGCGATCGCGAAGGAATTCAACAAGACCGACGCCGAGATGGCGCTCACGATCACGGTGACGCTCGCGTTTCGTCCGGTTGGGGCATTCATCTTCGGGTTGATGGCGGATCGTTACGGACGGAAGCTGCCACTGATGATCGATCTCGTTTTCTTCTCGATCGTCGAGGTTCTGTCGGGCTTCGCGCCCAACTTTGTGACCTTCTTCATTCTGCGGGCGCTGTTCGGCATCGGTATGGGAGGCGAGTGGGGTGTAGGCGCATCGCTGGCGATGGAGAAAGCTCCGGCGCGCCGTCGCGGAGTTCTCTCAGGATTGTTGCAGGAGGGATACGCTACGGGATATCTGCTCGCCGCGGTCTGCTACTTCTTCATTTTCCCGCGATGGGGCTGGAGACCGATGTTCTTCATCGGCGGAGTGCCAGCCCTGCTCGCACTGTTCGTTCGATATCGCGTTCATGAATCGGAAGTCTGGGAGCGCACAAGGCACAAGGATTGGGGCAGTCTCGGAAGGGGGATTCTCTCTCACTGGAAGTTGTTTCTCTATCTAACGCTGCTCATGGCCGGAATGAATTTCGTTTCGCATGGCACTCAGGATATGTACCCGACGTTTCTGCAGCGAGATTGGGGCTTTTCTCCGCAGAAGCGCGCCGCCTTGACGGCGTTCTCGATGATTGGCGCGATCATTGGCGGAGTGAGCTTCGGCTACCTGTCGGACAGAATCGGCCGGCGCCGCTCGATAGTTCTCGCGCTCGTGCTGGCGATTGCGATGATCCCGCTGTGGGCATTCTCGCCATCCGTCATCGGCTTGGTGGCCGGCGCTTTCGGCATGCAGTTCATGGTTCAGGGGGCGTGGGGAGTGATTCCCGCCCACATCACGGAGCTCTCGCCGGACTCAGTCCGCGGCTTTCTGCCGGGATTTGCCTACCAGTGCGGAGTTCTGTTGGCCAGCTCCGTGGGATATCTGGAAGCTCTGTTCGCGGCCAGGACTAGCTACGCGCACTCGATGGCGATCGTAGCGCTCACCGTCTTCTCTGCGGCGGCGATCATCGCCTGGTCCGGTCGAGAGCGGCGCGGCGTCGAGTTCGGCGTGTAAGCGGCGGCGTACTCGTCGGGAGACCAGGTTTACGCCGACTCGATTTCTTTCGCTTTCACCGCCAATCCATCGAGGAGAGCTCGGACGTGCTCTGCGCCCGTCCTGGGATTCATCATCGTCACGCGTAACACCGGCCTGCCGTCCAGAACAGTCGCGGTGATCCAGCCAGTTCCCTCTTTGTTGTACCGCGCTCGCAGCTCGCGGTTGAGGGCATCGATCCGCTCGACCTCGCCGGAGCTTCGCGCTCTCGTCCCGCCGATGTACCGGAAGCAAAGAATATTCGATTCCGGCTCGTGCAAGTTCTCGAAATCGCCTCGCTCTTCGATCGCCTCGTACAGCAGCCGAGCTGTACGACAGAGGTGATCGTAGAGTCTACCGAGCCCGGCGGAGCCAAAGCGCTGTACCACGAACCAGAGCTTGAACACATCGGCTCTTCGCGAGCACTGAAAGCTCCTGATTCCCTGATCGAGTACCCGACTCGATTTCCCGGAGTGAAACAGGTACGGTGCCTGTTGGGCAAATGCCAGATCGAGGTCGCGCTCGTCGCGCGTCAGGACCATACCGGCAGCAAGGGGAAGAAGCATCATCTTGTGCGGATCCCACGCGAGGGAGCGCGAGTGCTTGAGACCATTGAGAGCACGTGGCGGGTTGGCCGAAAACAGGCCGCTCGCGCCGTGCGCGCCATCGACATGCAGCCAAATGTCGCGTTCCGCGCAGATGGCCCCGATCGTTTCGAGATCATCGAAAGATCCGGTTGCGGTCGTGCCGGCGGTTGCCACGACTGCCATCGTGCGCTTGCCCTCTTCTCGCAAACGATCGAGCGTAGTCAGTAGCAGCTCGACATCAATCTTGTAGTTCCGCGAGCGAATCGGGATGCCGCGTCGCTTACCAAGCCCCAGCTGGCCGATCGCCCGAGTGACCGCGTAGTGCGCGTGCTCCCCATAAACGACAAACGGTGGATCCGCGCCCACACCTTCTTCCAGAACATCGGGCAGCGCCGCGTTCCTCGAGGCGAGCATCGCCGTGAAGTTTGCTTCAGTGCCTCCTGAAGTGAGCGTACCTCCCGCGCCAGGACCATAACCGGCGAGCTTCGACATCCACGCGATGACCTGGTGTTCGATCGCGGTGCCAGTGGGGGACATCTCCGCGACGGCGAGCGATTGATTGAGCGCGCCGATGACGCTTTCCATCCAGACTCCAACAGCAAGTGGCGCCGATGTCTGATGCCCCATGTACATCGGGTGGTAGTATTTGTTCGCGTCCGACACGACTTCGCGCTCGAGCCGCTCGATGATTTCCGCAACCGGTCGGCCGTCGCGAGGGAATTCTTCGTCGAAGCGCTGCGCCAGCTCCTGGGTCGAGTGTGGTGTGGAGACCTGGCCTTTACCGCTTCGCGTCGTTTCGAAGTAACGCGCCGTCACGCGAGCGAAATCTTGTCCGACTTCGAGCGAGGTATCTGCCTCGAGCTCGGCGAGGATGTCATCGATCATGACGCAAATCTAGTCGGCGAGCGATCGCTGTTGCGCTATTGCTCGAGCAGGCCGTTCTGACGAACGAAGTCAGCCAGCTCACCGCGCGAGCCGACGCTCAACTTCAGAAAAATGTTGGAGAGATGGGTGCTCACCGTGCGCGCCGATATCTGAAGCGCGCCACCGATCTCCTTGTTCGACTTGCGCGATGCGACCATCCTCGCGATCTCGATCTCGCGCCCCGTCAATCCAGCTGCTCCGGTCGTCACCGATTTTGGCGGAGGCCTGAGACCGAGCTCCCGCATTTCTTCGCGTGTCCCCTCGAGCTCGACGGTGGCTCCGACACGCGCAAAAACATCGTGCGCCTTGCGGAGCTGTCGCATTCCTTCATCGCGGTCTCCCACTTCGATGAACGCGCCGGCAAGCCGTCGCCTGATGCGCGCGGCCTGCGGAGGAAAAGGGAGAGATTCCAGCTGGTCCACCGCTGATTGCATCAGCTCGATCGCCCGCGCGGGATCGCGGTCCCGAAAACGCGCAAGCAGGCCGTCGCACGCGTCGGCATATGCCAGTCCAAGCCTGTGGTTCAGTCGCCCCGCATCACGCCTCATTCGCGCGAGATGTGTATCGGCGGTGGCGAAGTCGCGCCCGGTGAGGGCGGCATCTCCAATGGTGGGCAGCAGCCACTGCAACGCCCAAACGATGTAGCCGGTGCGATCGGCGATCGCGAGACCGGCTTCGCCAATGCTGACCGCCTTCGCGGGATGACCCTTCGCGAGGTAGTAGGAGGCCATTCCGAGGTGCGCCGGCACAATCGACGGGACATCGAGCGCACGCTCTCCCGCGCCCTCCAACGAGCCGGCTTTCTCCGCTCCGGCGAGCTTCCATGCCTCGTCGAAATACTCTTTGGCTTTCACCTCGGCTCCGCGCCATAGATAAATCAGCCCGGACCACACATAGAGGCGCGGCAGCAGCGTGCGCTGACTCAGACTCTTTGCCGCCGTGATCGTTCGCTCTGCGATCTCGATTGCCGCATCCCAGTCGCCGGTGCCCGAGTGATATTGAACCAGCAGCTCGGCGGACCACAGCGGCAAAAGGGGCGAGTGCATCTGCTCTGCAAGTCGATCGCTCTGCGCGAGGTGCTCGAGAAAGTTGGGGCCGTCTCCCGACACTCCTGCGAGCAGCGCCATTCCCCAGTGGGCGGTCCACTCGAGCATGCGTTCCTGAGCCGCTTCCGCGTGGATGATTGCCTGCGCGCCGTGATGCCGCGCCAGGTCTAGCGGCCCCGTCCACGTATACAGCAGAAGCAGTGCACGGTGTGCTCGGGAGAGCAACGAGTCGTTGTGCATTCCACCCGCGACGGCAGAGGCCAGCGCAGCTTCGACCTCCGTCTGTGCTTCCTTGAGCCGGCCAAGATCCTGAAGGGCGATGCCTTTCGCCAGCCGCAACCTTACCGTTGTTGCCCGGTCTTCCGTCTCGGATGCCTCGGAGAGTCCCGTTTCGTAGTGCGCGAGCGCGTCGGCGTATTTGCCACTCCAGTAGCAGGCGAGTCCCATACGGTGCTCTGAGTCGGCGACAGCTCCCTTCTCGCCGCGCGCCCTCGCATCTTCGCGCGCCCGCACCCACAGGCTCATCGCCGCGTCGTACTCGCCAAGTCGCTGCCGGATGCGCGCCAACGTAGAAAGAATCTCTTCGCGGGGGGCATCGGTAATCGAGGGATCCCGGTCGAGATGGTCGAGCGCCGCAGCCAAATAGTTTGCGGCCTCACGATTCGCGTAGCGCGCGATCGCCCCGCGTCCGGCAGCGTACAAGTATCTGACCGCCTTCCTTGCCAGAGGCTGGGAGTGCGCGCGCGCAAAGTGGAGCGCGAGCTCGTCGGCGTGTGAAACCGCGCTCTCGCCGTATCCCTGCTCGAGCGCTTCTGCGACCGTGGCGTGAAGTGTTCGCGCCCGCGCCTGACCGAGCTCGGTGTAGATCACCTCTTGAAGCAACGGATGCGTAAAGTCGTAGAAGATCGCATCGACACTGCCGCTTTCCTCGAGAACGCGCTGAGCGAGCAGCTCATCGACCCCAGCGATAATCTCGGCCTCCGACATTCCGGAAACGGTGACGAGAGTGTCATGCGCGGTTCGCACGCCGATGACCGCGGACAGGTTTGCCAATCTGCGAGCGCCAGGAGAAAGTCGATCGACCCTTGCCTTTATCACGTCCCTGATCGTAGCAGGCAGTCGAAGCGTCTCCATCTCCCATCCCGTCCATCGCCCATCGCGCTTCGTGAGGGCACCGGATTCGACCAGGGATTTGAGCGTCTCCTCTACGAAGAATGGATTGCCGCGCGTCCATTCATACAGCATCGCGGAAAAATGCCGAGTGCCGTTCTTGTCCGCGTCGAAAGTCTGCTGAACGAGCTCCTCGACGTCGACGATCTGGAGTGGCGTCAAACGCTGCACTGTGAGCGCGCCAAGCCCCAGCAAGGATTGTTCTGTGCTCTTAAGAACCGGGTTGCTGTCGCGCTCGGCCTCGTTGTAGGTGCCGAGCAGGATGATTCTGTGGGCTCCGATCTGTCGGGCCACGAAGTGAAGTAGCTCGAGTGACGAAGCATCGGCCCACTGGAGATTCTCGAGGACGACGAACAGCGGCTGCTTCGCGGACAGGCGCCCGAGGAACTGAGTGAAGTTCCAGAGCAGACGCGCCTTCAGCTCCGACGGGTCCGCGCCGGCGGATGCCCGCTCTCGCGCACCTGCCGCGCCCAGACTCGGAAACAGGTAGCTGAGCTCCGCAGCGCCGCCACGTGTGAGAACAGCGAGCGTCCCAGACTCCAGCTTCCGAATCAATGGCAGCAGAGCGTCCGAAAAAAGCGCGTAGGGAACGCCGGTCTCCACGGGATAGGACCGCCCGGTCGCTACACTCCAACCACGCTTGGCAGCGATCTCCGCAGCGGCAGTGGCAAGCCGTGTCTTCCCGATCCCACCTTCGCCGACGAGAAAAACCGATCGGCCCGCACCCTTGGCGGCCTCGTCGATCGTTCGTGACAGCAGCGCTAGCTCTGCGCTCCGGCCGACGAGCAGGGCTTCGTCTGGCTTTGGCATTGAGCTCTAATGTACGGACACCAGTTTTTTGGAGCCAGGTTGGCGCTATCGCGTCACTTCCTGATCCACCGGTCCGAGCGCGAGGGTGCGCCACTCCCTGGTCCACACCTTGAAGCGGGACTCGCGCGGCTGTCTTCCCAGGCCGACGACGAATCTCACCTTCATCGGCGATTCAAGCGTTCTGTTGAATACCACCCGCCCATTGCCCGAGAAGGTCGTCCCCGGAACGTCGAACTGGACGAGGCGGTTCGGAGGCACTGGCACTTCCATGAGCAGCCGGGCGCCCCTAGCGCTCACATCCTCGAGTAGTGCAAGACCTTCAGTCGGTGCCTCACCGTCCTCTCCCTCGATGACCACTCGGGCGGGCAACTGCACGAAAAACCGCTTTTCGCCACGGATGTTGGCCACCATCTCAACGGCCTTGTTGAACAGATTGAGCGACTGGCGGTACTTCATGCGCCACATCGGGACCGAGTGATGTGTGCAATGGAGCTCTATCGCATCACGCGTCTCGACCGGCAGGTCGTCGAACTGAACGCCGTGCGTATAAACCGGATTGCTTCCCGTGTAGCTCTTCTCGATGTGCATCACCTGACCGCTTACGTCGTATGTCCCTTGCGCGAGCGGGAGCGCCACACGAATCGAAGCCGATTTCGGCAACGCGAATGATGCGCGAAATGCGAGACCTCCCGGGTTGAGATCCTGAGTCAGCGCGAGAAGATCCTTGTACTCTCTGCCCTCCGCGTCGGTCGCATCGACCACAATGGGAAAAGCATCAATGAAGCGGTGGTCGATCCGCTGCTGTCGCGATGCGCGACTTTGCAGCACAACGAACCCAGCGAAATAAATGTTCCAGGCGATCCAGAATGCGTTGAGCCAGAACGCGAGCGACGACCAGCCGGGCGCGTGGTAGTTGATCCAGCCGTAGTAGGACGCAAAACTCGCCCAGATCAACGACGCGACCGACAGAATCAGCAGAAACAACTGCGGTGCATATGTCTCGAACGGAACATCGCCGGTTCCCTTCGGCGTCACGTTGAATTTGAGCGGCTTCTTGGCGAAGAATCCGCTGCAGGCGCGGATGTAGGTCCAGAACTTCGCCATGTTGTAGCGCTCCGAGATGAGAATCCATCCCGTCCCGCGCGACAGCATCTCGAACGAGATGATGGTCAGGAGCACGTATGGCACGAGCCTCGTGACCAACTGCGCATTCGTCACGTTCACAGGAAGCCAGCCAGTCAGGAAAAACACCACCGGCGCAAGGTAGAAAATGAGTTTCTGAACTCCATCGAGGTACGTCGCCGTGGAGGACAGATACGCCAGTCGCTGAGGAACCGTGAGACCCGGATAGAAGAGCGGATTGAGCTTCCGGAGGATCTGCATCGATCCCTGGCCCCAGCGGAGTCGCTGCACGTGATAGGCGAAGGCCGACGAGGGGGCGAGGCCGTAAGCGAGCGTCTCTCCGTGATAGACCGACCTCCAGCCACGTCCGTGCAGGACTATGGAAGTTTCCATGTCCTCGGTGATGGTCTTCGTGGAAAACCCACCGATCTCTTCGAAAGCAGTCCTGCGAAGGACCCCGCAGCTTCCGCAGAAAAAGGCCGCGTTCCATGTGTCTTTTCCCGGCTGCAGCAGCGAGAAGAAGATCCGGTTCTCCTCCCACAGGCTGCGGCCCTCTTCGTTCACGACGTGGGTGAACGAGTCGGTATTGTAGAAATCCTGCGGAGACTGAACGAACGCAACGCGGGCATCTCCGAAATAGCCCAGCAGACGGTCGAGAATATTTGGTAGAGGCACGTGGTCAGCGTCGAGCTGGAGAATGAATTCCCCATCGGTGACCTTCAACGCGTTGTTCAGATTGCCGGCTTTCGCGTGCTCGTTCCCTTCGCGGCGGATGTAGCCGATGCCCAGTGCATCCGCCATTGCTTTAACCTCGTCGCGCTTCCCGTCGTCCAGCATGAACGTTCGGTGCGGATACTTGATCGCGCGCGCACCGATCGCCGTGCGCCTGAGCACTTCGAGAGGCTCGTCGTAGTTGGTGATGAAGACATCGACCTTTAGGCCCTTGGGCGTGGGCGGGGCGTCGCGGTACTTCAGCTTCCACACCGTCGCGATCAGGAAGAACGAGTTGAGCAACCCGTACGTCTCGGCAACTATGAGAATGATGGAGAAGACGAGCGCGTTGTGGTTCAGGGACGAGGTCCAGCGCCACGTGATCCAGTAAAGACCGTACAGCCAGGCGATCACCGCGAACACGCGAGTGATCATCTCCTCGCCGCGCGGCAGCTTTGGGATTGCGTCGCGGAACGCAGTGTCCGGGATCTCGACGTTGTCGAGAGGGGTCACCGCGGCCGTGGGTTCAACATGCTCCATCAGGCCGTTCGTCGTCATTCAGATCATCTCTGCTAGGCGAGATTTATGCCCCCGCGAGCCGTTCGCTGTTTTAACCCCAAAATGGTTCATTCGTTGCGCCGTACAAATGCATGGCGAACGACGGCCTGCGCCGGCTGGCGCACCCTTTTCGGGACTCCGAAGCCGACTACCGTCCCCAGTGCCGTCGCGGTCGAAGCGGACTGGCCCGACACCGAGTTGCTTGCCCGACCGCGGCTGGAGCGTGCAATCGGAGTCATTTACCGACCGGAGACGGAACGCGCCAGCCCTATTTCCGCGCCGACATGCGAGAGCAGTTCGACGGCGTTTTCCACTTCGACGAGGCACGCCGTAGAACCGCTGGAGAAACCGGAGCGATGGCACGACCCCGAGCCGCCTGAGACCTTCCCTACTGGGATCTGATCCGCCGTTTACGGCTTCGTCTGCGCTTTGTGTGGACCGGACGACAAGTCGAGCATTTTTTTGTCGCCGATGTAGTCGACCGACTTGAGGGCGGCGACGTTGCGGAGTCGCTTCACGATCGCGGCGATCCTGTTCGATGCTGCGAGTACTTCAGCCGCAAGCGCAGGAATTTCCTCGGGCGATGCATCGTGAGCGAGAAGCTCGGCGTTCATCGCCAGAGCGGTGAGGACGTTGTTGATTTCGTGCGCCACCGCTACGGTCGTCTCCGCGATTCCTCCCAAACGCTCCGCGTGCAACCTCTGTTGCTCTGCCTCGCGCTGCGCCGTTACGTCCTGAATCTGGCCGACAAAATAGATCGGAGCGCCGTCAGCACCGTGAATAGCAGAAACGGCGATCGATACCCAGATCAGGCGACTGTCCTTCCTGTAGTATCGTTTGACACGACTGTAGTTGCTGATCTCCCCGGCAATAAGGCGTGCGAGTTCGGCCAGATCGTCACTGATATCCTCCGGATGGGTAAGCGCCTGAAAACTGAGCTTGCATAACTCTTCTTCGGAGTAGCCGAGCATCTCGCAAAGTGATGCATTTGCCCGCAGAAAGCGGCCGTCGAGACCGACGAACGCCATGCCGTAAGGAGAGTGCCTGAACGCGTTCGAGAAAAGCTCCTCGCTTTGGCGCAGAGCCTGTTCCGCATCCATTCTCTTGCTGATGTCCCTGATGAGGCCGAGGATCGCCGGCTGCCCGTCGAACTCGATCGGCACGTTCACTATCTCGGCCCGGATGATCTCGCCTGACCGCGACACGAATCGCACATCCATCGCCGGGCCTGCCTTTCCGGTTTGGGCGAGCAGGCCCAGACGTTCGATCACGAGGGGCCGTGAGTCCGGATGCACGAAATCAATTATCGGCTCGCCGACCAATGACTCGGCGTCAGCTCCAAGCTTTTCCGCAGCGAATGGATTCAAGTACAGAAAAGTTTTGAAGTTGTAGACGATAACTGCTTCGGGCGCGCGCTCGATCATGGCTTGAAAATCGGCGCTGCTGACGGTCGACGACATGGTTTTCAATAGGTTAGGTATACATCAGACGAGAAATCCCATGCGGGGAAACTCTTACGTTCCGGCAAGTGGTAACGGACCAACCGTTCCAATACGTTAGCTTCCAGCAGCAGAGAAGTATTCACACAACGGGGGCAACGGGTTCTGAAAAAAAATACTCGCGGGCCGCGCGCGCAGAAACTGCACGCCGCCGTAGCCGAAGAGACCGAATCTCGCTCACATGGTCTGGAGGAAGCGAATAAGACGGCCAGCTTCGTGGCGCACGAACTAAACAACCTTCTTACCGTGATTCAGATCAACACGGAATTCCTGGTGGAGTCGACCAGCGACAATCCGGAGAGCGCCGAGGAGCTCGAGGAGATCCAGCGCGCATCAAAGAGGGCTTCGATTCTTGCGCGCCAGCTACTCGCGTCGTCGCGGCTGGAGCCCTTCGACCCAGGCGTTGCTGGAGCGGGATCGAGTAAGAGGCGCACGCGCACGCCGACAGGAAAATCGAAAGCCCTCGACGCGAGCAAGCCACCTCGCACGGCCGAGAGCATTCTGCTCGTCGAAGACGAGGCAGCCGTGCGCACCCTCGCCAAGAAGATTCTCGTGCAGAAGGGATATCGGGTGCTCGAGGCATCCGACGGAGCGATCGCGCTTCGTATCGCGGCGGGACATGTGGGAGAAATCGATCTCGTCCTCACCGACGTGGCGATGCCGAACCTTGGTGGTCGCGGAATGGTCGAAGAGCTGAAGGAGCTTAGCCCGGGCATGAGAGTGCTGTTCATGTCGGGATATCCAAAAGAAGAGATTTTCCCCGACAAGGAAACGGCGAAGCACACCCCGTACCTGCAGAAACCATTCACCAGCGAAACGCTGTTTTCCGAAGTGCGAGCCGCCCTCGGGTATCAGTAGCCTTCGGCTAGGCTGCCGACAGCTGGCTGGTGCAATAAGGGCATCTTGACGCTGCCGGATCCATGGTCATCCGGCAGTACGGACACGTCTTCTTCGGCGCTTCCACCGTTGGCTTGATGAATATCCTTGAGATGCGCCAGGCGACGAACCCGATGATCAGGAAGTTGATCACGGCGGCTAGAAAATCTCCCACCCCGAACTTTACCGTTCCGACGCTCCAAGTCGCCTTCTGCCAATCTCCGCCCGGTCCCATCGCCACGACAATCGGCATGATGAAATCGTCCACCAACGCCTTGACGAGTGTGTTCAGTGCGGTACCGACCACCACCGCAATCGCCAGCGCCACAACGTTTTGCTTCAGCAGAAAATCCTTGAACTCTTTTAGCACGGCCATGACAGGTTCCCCTTAAGAGTTTTCGCGCGACAGCGAGAAGGTAGCGCCGTCCGGCGCTGATTGCCTGAGCGCCGCAAGCTTCCTGATCGCGGTGATGCCGGCGAGCGGACCGAGCGCGAGCACGGCGAAGCCCCATCGCCACCCTGCGTGCTCGGCAATCACAGGAACGAGCTGCATCGGAAGCATCGTCAGCAGAAATCCGAGAGACGTCTGCACGGTGAGCGCGGTTCCGACCGCGTGTAGCGGCACTGATTCCGTGACCAGAGCACTGAACTGCGCGCTGTCGGCGATAACGAAGAAGCCCCACGTCATAGCGAGCGCGCCAAGCACCCATACCGGCTTCCCAAACAGGAATCCGCTCAGCAAACAGCAGCTTCCGCTGACGAGCAGGGAGATCGAGACGAGCCGCTCCCGACCTCTCCTGTCTGCGAAAAGACCACCCCATACCGAGCCGAATCCGCCAATCGCAATCGTGGTGAATGCGAGGAGCGAGATGAATCTCGACGCGCGTAAGCCGCCGCCGGATCTCGTCGCCATGCTCGCCGCGAGAAACGCCGGGATCCAGGTCCAGAACGCGTAGAGCTCAAACATATGTCCCAGGTAGCTCGTCGTCGCGAGCCGCCACTCGCGAACTCGTACTACGTCGCCAACGTGACTCCAGGAAAACCGACGCGACGCGAACGGGAAAGGGCCCTCGCGGTACCCAACCGCGACGAGGACCGCCGCTGCGATGGCCCCCGCGCTCGCCGTCAGAACAACCGGCCGGACTCCTACATGCGGGATCGCGCGTATCAGGTAAGGGGTCGCTTTGCCCACTGTCAAAGCGCCTACAATCACTCCGATAGCTAGGCCTCGTTCTGCGCGGAACCAGGTGGAGATCATCTTCATGGCCGGTGGATAGACCCCGGCCAGAAAGAACCCGGTGAGAAAGCGCGTAACGAGCGCCGGCCCGTAGCCCGGGACGGCCAGAATTGCGGCGTTGGCGGCGGCCGCCAGGAGCGCGCAAGTGCTGAAAAGCCGGCGGGATGGGATCAGATCCGCGAGGTTGAGCACCGCGATAACCGCCGTTCCGCAAACGAAGCCAAGCTGTACGATCGTGGTGAGCCAGCCGGCCTCAGTGGACGTCAGACCCCAGATCGCTCGGAGCTGCGGCGACACCGCGCTCGCGGCAAACCAGAGGGACATCCCAAAAAGCTCTGAGATTCCCAGTAACGCGAGCACCTGCCAACGCGTCGAGTATACGTCACCAGACATGCAAAAAAACTTAGTCTCGATGTGTACGCCTCGAACATGACGAATCCGACCCAGACCGCCCCACCGTCTGCTCCGGCGGCGCCCATAGCGCCAAAGGCAGCCGTTGCGATCTCGCGCGAGCTTGCGGATTTCCTGCTCGAGCTCTCGATCACACTGAACAAGCACGCGATCTACCCTACCAAGCATCCCTTGCTCGACCTGGCGATCTACGGCGTGGCGAATCGTTTGGCGCTGCTGTTCGACGAGCACCGCGACTCGCTGTCCATCGGAGTTGCGCGCAGACAGCTCATAATCGAAGGCGTCGCGACCGACCCGTACAACCCCGTCCTCAAGGAGCTCGCCCAGCGGCTGCATAAGCATCATGTGGGCGCGCTGAAGTTCGTTCGCGGGATAGGCCGAGAAGAGCTGGCCGAAGCTCTTGCCGCTCTCGCGCTGGATCCAGTACGAACCGAAAAGCCGATCGGTCACGACCTAGACCGGGTTGGACAGCTTTGGGAGCACGTCCGATTTTTTCCTCTGACTTACGATCGGCTGCAGCTGATCGAAGACGACGGGACTGGAGAGCCGGCCGGGGCGGATCAAATGGGGGCGGGGCGCGCCACGCAGCTGTGGATCGGACTGGCGCGAGCCGCTCTCGTCTCGGATACGTCGGGAGCGTCTGCACCGCAGCAGAATGAAACCGAGGACAACACCGCGCTCGAGCCGGCGACCGTCGCCCGCGCGATCGACGAGCACCAGCGCGAAGAGGCATACGACCAGGTCATCGTCGGATACCTGCTGCAAATCGGCGAGGAGCTCCGCACCGCCGATGGTCCCGAAGCGGTTGGGCTCCAGCGCCGGGTGTCGCGATTGGTCGGCTCACTCAAGGAATCGACGCTGGGCAAGCTGTTGGAGATGGGCGGCGACAAGGCGCAAAGAAGGAAATTCCTCCTCGATGCGTCGCAGGGAATCACCGTAGAAGCGGTAATCGACCTGGTCAAAGCTGCGTCGGCTGCCGAAGGTCAAACCGTCTCACACTCGATGCTGCGGATGCTGTCGAAGCTGGCGCACCATCCGTCCTCAGGCGGTATCAAGCAGAAGACGGATCCGACCATACGCGATGTGATGCGACGTTTGGTTGACGATTGGAGCCTCGACGACCCAAATCCGGAGGCCTATCGCAAAGTTCTCGAGAACATGTCGAGCTCGAGAAATGACGGAGATGCCTCGATAAATGCCGTCCCGACCGAATGCGAGCCCGAGCGCATGGTGCAAATCGCGATCGAGGTTGGGGCGATGGGCCCCCAGATACGATCGGCGATGTCGGCGCTGTGCAAATCCGGTCGCGCCAGTTTCCTTCTCGACCTGGTGGAGCGCGCGCCCGACGCCGACGCCGGCGCACCTGTCTGGGAGTTTCTCCTCGGCGAGCGCATCCTTGACACGCTGCTCGGCCAGCAGCGCGTCGACTTTCCACTCTTGGGCCGCTTCGCACGTCGCATCGGAACTTCTGCCGTACCCTCCCTTCTGGCCGCGACGAAAGCGTACGAGGACGCCAAGATACGCGTCCAGTTCTACGATTTGCTGGAGTCGCTCGGCGACGGTATCGGCACGGCCGTCTCGGATGGAATTCCCGAGTCACCACCCGTTGTTCAGCGCGAGCTGATCGCGCTCCTCGGACGTCTCAGTACGCTGCCCGCCAATTTCTCTCCCAGTGCGCACCTTCTGAATCCGGAAGCGCTTGTCCGGCGTGAAGCCGTGAGGCTGTTGCTGCGCGATCCGTCCTGGCGCGACGAAGCCGCGATGGCCGCGCTCACGGACAACGACGACAGGGTAGTCTTCGTCGGCTTGACCGCGGCGCAGGAGAAGTGTCCGTCCGGTGCGATCGATCTGATAAAACAACGCGTGGATCGCGGCGAGCTGGATGCGCAGCTCCGCACGATGGGCATTCGCCTGGTCGCACAGCACAAATCTCCGGAGGTGCTCGGCTGGCTCCTTGCGTTTGTGATATCCGAGACTAGGTGGTCGCGAAGACCGAAGCTTCGCGCCTCGACGCCGGAGATGCTTGCCGCTCTGAGTGTGATCGCATCGGTGTGGGGTGATGACGCCGCGGCCGCACCAGCCATCGAGCTCGCCCAGCAAAGCAAAGACGCCGAAGTGCGCGCGAAGGTCGCGCGTAAACGCCCAGCGCAGTCCAAGGGGGCCAGCGCGGAATGAGCGACCCCGTTCAGTTCCTCGTCTCTTTCGGGCAGGCCGTCTCTACCATGGCCCTGTACAACGACGGTCACCCCGCGCGCGAGCGCGCCGTGGATCGATCCTATCGCTGTCTGCGCGACCTTCAGCAGTTCGATCCCAATCCCCGATTCTCCTTTCTCGGAGAGGAGACCATCTACGGCGAAACCGCGCTTCGCGAGCTGGGCGACTGGGATTGGGGGACGCGTTTGGCGCAGGCAGGTGTGCAGCGAATGGAGCTCGCCAACGACGTCACGCGCGAGGAGTACGAGGAATTCCTCGAAGAGATGATGGCCCGCATCACCCTGTCGGTAATCGATTCCGCGGAGTTAAGGCCCACGCGGGCATCCGGGATCAAGGTGGGTACTCTCGGCATACGCGGCGAGGCCCAAGAGAGTCCGGAGAACCTCCAGGCGGAAACTCCGATCGCGACGATATCCTACTCACTGGGCGATGAGGCCGCCTCGATTCTTTCGATGCACAAAGAAGTTCAGGAGCGCGGTAAGCTACCGCTCGCTGAAGCGGAAGCAGTCGTGCGCTCCTTGTCCATGGCCATGCACGGCGACTCTCAGATGATTCTTCCGCTGCTGCAGCTGAGAGAATTCGACGAGTACACCACGACGCATTCTCTCAACGTATCTGTTTTGACGATGGCTCTTGCAGAGTCACTTGGCCTCGCAACGGACGACGTGCGCACCTTCGGGATTGCCGGACTGCTGCATGACCTCGGAAAGGTGAACGTTCCGCAGGATATCCTGAACAAGCCCGGAAAGCTCACCGACCAGGAGCGCGAAGTGATGCAGCAGCATCCAACGGCGGGAGCGAAACTGATAATCGAAAGCGGACGCCGTCTCGATCTCGCCGCCGCGGTGGCGCACGAGCATCACATCATGATCAACGGACACGGCTATCCAAAGCGGCACTACGACCGCGATTGCCATAAGGCGAGCAAGCTCGTGCATGTCTGCGACGTGTTCGACGCGCTTCGCACCCGCCGGCCCTACAGGGATGCATGGGAGTCAGAGCGGGCGCTGACCTACATTGAAGAGCGCGCCGGAACCGAATTCGAACCCGAGGCAGCTACCGCGTTCGTGACAATGATGCGAAAGGCGGAGAGTGGAATTCAGTTGTCGCCAATGCCGGAAGCCGCTGGAAACGCGGTAGCGGCGCCGTCAAACGGTGCTGCCGATGCGCCTGCCCAACAGAACGCAACAACTTCTGTACCAATCGGGACAACACCCTAGGGTACGCCCCAAATACAGCTGAATACGTTTCTTTTTTATTGCGTCGGCTACGACGGATTCGGGTTGCTGCGCAGTTGAATTGGTCGTCCACTAGACAGTAGGTGGATACCCAAATATTTGTGGAGGATGTGTTACATGATGCGTAATAAAAAGGGTTTTACTCTTATTGAGCTTTTGATCGTTGTCGTGATCATCGGTATTCTTGCCGCGATCGCGATTCCGAAGTTCGCGAATACGAAGGACAAGGCCTATGTGGCCGCGATGAAGTCTGACCTTCGTAACCTCGCGACGTTCGAAGAGCAGTATGCCGCCGACAACAATGGCGCGTACTTCTCGGGTAACGGTGCGGCCCAGGGCTTTACGCCTTCGAAGGACGTTACCGTGACCGCGACCGCGACGGTCGGCCCGCCGCCTTCGTGGACCGCGACGGCTGCGCATGCGCTGTCGGCGAAAGCTTGCGATTCAGGTGTGACGACCGCTGGTGTCATCACCTGCACCTGATTGGGATAGGGTAGATGAAAAAGGGGCGTCGAAAGACGCCCCTTTTTTATTGCCTGAATCGCCGGTCCATCAACGCCATTATCTGGGTCGCGGCGCCTTCCGTCTTCGCGCCCGCGTCTTTCCACCGGTGAGCGGTGGCTTTTCGAAGAGCATGGTCGAGCGCACGCCGGAGAACCCCGACGCCACAAGCCACATCTCGAGCCCGGTGGCAAGCCCACGGCGTTGAGCCGGTCGGAGCGTAGCGAAGCCATCGATCAGATCCTCCTGGATGGCGCGGGGCGCTCTTCCAAGAACTTGCGTACCGCGCCGAGAGACCCGTAGCACTGCCCGCCGACCATCATTCATGTCAGCGGTTCTGATAACTAGGCCTTTGGCGATCAATTGCGCAACAACCTGCGAAACCGTGCTGTGGGTGGTCATCGTGACGACAGCGAGATCCTTCACCGATTGATCGGGGGTCCGCTCCAGTTCGCGCAGGACGAATAACTGCGCAGCGCTGATTTTGAGGTCACGCTCCACGGCCTCGGCCGCCGACCTCAGTCCGCGCACCATCCTTCGCAGCGCGTTCAGCGCGCGGGCAACGTCAGGCTGCCTGGTCGTTTTCGTGGCCACGCACGAATCTGTTTACTCCCCTGACCATTTGTAAAGACGCGAGGAGGTTGACCGAATGACCCGGGTGGGTTTCGAACCCACGACCTACGGATTAAAAGTCATGACCGGGAGATCATCCCAGATTCGCTGAATTTCAGCAAGATAACTTCTCTCAAGGGCGTAGCTCAATACTCTTAAGATCTGTTCGTCCCAGTTTCTCTACCTTCAGGTAGAATTGGCACACAGGTCGGCACACAAATATCAACGAGTTTACGGGCAGGACCTCTCCCAGTGAGATAGCACCGCGAGCGAGCGAGCACGGCGCGAATGATTCGGAGTCGGACATCGGATCAGCTCTGTCGCTCTCACGTCACTTGATGCCGATGCGTTTCACCAAGTCCGCGTAGCGCGCATCCTTGCGTAGTGGCTCATAGCCCGGATCGAGGTGGAGATACAGGAGTCCGGCCGAGCGCGCCTGGTACGCCCGCTCGAGTGAGCCGAACGCCCTATCGAGATCTCCGACGGCCGCGTAGCCCATCGCGATGATCTCGGCACGCAGGTACTGCCGGCGGGATTCTTCCTCCAGCCGCGCGAGGATCGCGTCAGCCTCATCCTTCTGCCCGAGCGCTGCAAGGGCGCGCGCGATCATCGCGTCCCACGAGCGGGGAGCTCGCTCAAGCGACTGGGCGCGGCGGTACCATAAGAGGGCCGTCGCGGCATCACCCTTCGCCAAGTGCGCGGAGCCAATGTAGTGCTGCGCGCGGTGGCAGATCTCGTCCATCTCCATCGTCCGCTCGCCCTGGGCAATGGCGGCATCGTAGTCGCCGTCGTAGAGTAGAAAACGTGCCAACCACTCGCTGTAGTGCACCGACAAGGGATCGAGCAATAGCGCTTTGCGCATCGTCTCGAGTGCATCACCGAGCCGTCCGACCGCCGGTAGCAGGGTTCCGTGCACGTAGTGCGCCTCGGCGTAATTCGGGCTGAGAGCCGTCGCGCGCGCGAGCTGCGCCTCGGCCTCGACAAATTTCCACTCGTGCCAACCGAGCACCTTGCCTAACGATGTGATTGCCTCGGCGAGTTCTGGCTCGCGCTGCAGAGCGCGCTCCGCAGCTCCCTTGGCGCGGGGGTATGCATCGTCCGGCGCCACCCAATCGTCGGCAAGGTTACACCACGCGTCGGCAATCCCGGCGTAAGCGCGTGCAAGCGCCGGGTCTTGCAACAACGCTTGTTGGTACAGATCGAGCGACCGCCGCAGCGCGGGCTCCGATAGCTTCGCGAAGAAGAACCGGCCTTTTAAGTAAAGTGTGTAGGCCTCGAGATTTTTTGTGGGCGCGACGATTTGCCCCGTATCGCTAGCGAGGCGTAGCTTGAGCGCCTCAACAATCGCGCGGGAGATTTCGTCCTGGACGGCGAATACATCTTCGAGTTGCCTATCATACGTCTCGTTCCAGAGGTGATAGCCGCTCTCGACATTGATGAGCTGCGCGGTGAGGCGAATTTTGTTTCCCACCTTTCGCACGCTCCCCTCCAGTACCGTCGTTACGCCTAGCTTCTCGCCGATCTCACGGACGTCCACCTCCTTTTCCTTGAACGCGAAGGAACTGGTGCGCGACGCGACGTGCATACCTGGAAGCTTTCCCAGCGCATTGATGATCTCCTCCGTCATCCCGTCGGAGAAATATTCGTTCTCGGGATCCGCGCTCATGTTCTTGAATGGAAGGACAGCGATCGCTTTCGGCGCGGCCCGGTGCGCGTCGGCGATCGCTCGGTGCGACCCTGTGCCGCTGTCACGGCCGATCGCGCCAAGCGCCTCGGCGAAATCGGCGGCGGTGGGGTACCGGTCTACCGGCGTGCGCGCGAGCGCGCGCGAGACAGCGGCGTCCACTGCCTCGGGTACATCGCGAGTCGTGCGCACCTTCGGGATCGGTGACACGAAGCGCTTGGCGATGATCGCCTGCGGAGTGACGCCTGTGAACGGCGGTTCGCCGGTGAGCATCTCATAGAGCACGCAGCCGAGCGAATACAAATCGGTTCGGCCGTCGGTACGCAGTTCGCCGGCTGATTGCTCGGGGCTCATGTAAGCGGGAGTGCCGATCGCAAGTCCGGTCTGTGTGATCGAACGGCCGTTGTCCGAGAGCGCCTTGCCGATGCCGAAATCGGCGACCATCGCAGCGCCTTCGTGGAGCAGGATATTCTCCGGCTTGATGTCGCGGTGAATCACGTTGTGCCGGTGTGCGTAATCGAGTGCAGAAGCGACTTCGCGGGTTAGGCGGAGCGCTTCGGGCAGGGAGAGCTGGCGCTCTTTGTCGAGCCGCTCCCGCAAAGAGCGCCCCTCCATACTCGGCATCACGTAAAAGAGGAGTCCGTCCGCCTCTCCGGAGTCGAACACTGGAAGGATATGCGGGTGCGTGAGTCCGGCGGCCATCTTGATCTCTCGCAAAAAGCGCTCGGCGCCGATCTCGGCGGAGATCTCGGGGCGCAACACCTTGAGCGCTACCTGGCGGTCATGTCTGAGGTCCTGCGCGAGGAAGACAACGGCCATCCCGCCTTGGCCAAGTTCACGATCAAACGAGTAACGGCCAGCGAGGGCGGGACCGAGGCGGGATTGCAGGGAATTCATCGCAGCGCAAGTTGCCGCTTCGATACCAGACGCGGGAGGAGGTATCTGACTCCTTCCGAGACCCAAGCGTTAACACGAATGCATCCAATCATCGTTGCGCCGCCCGGTGAGTTTTCTGGCGTACCAGCCCCCCCAAACCTTCCACACTTATGAAATGACCCGGGTGGGTTTCGAACCCACGACCTACGGATTAAAAGTCCGTTGCTCTACCAACTGAGCTACCGGATCTACCAAAACGAAACTTTACACTGCCAAACAACTTAGACAACCGGTGCAAATGGCGCATCCCCTCTGGGGACACGTGCTTACACCAGCGTTAGTCTGACGGAACCGCTGGGAGCGACAAGAAAAAAGTGCATCCCTTCCCGAGCTCGCTCTCAACCGTCAGCGATCCATTCATTTGCAGCGCGAGATCGCGGCTGATGGCCAGACCGAGGCCTGTCCCCTCCTGAGGGCTGCGGAGCGTGCGATCCAGCTGAACGAACGGCTCGAAGATGGCGTTCAGCTTATCGGGCGCGATTCCGCAACCCGTGTCGCGAACGGCGAAGGAAACCATGTTGGCCTCCTGGCCGCAGTCGACTACCACGCTTCCGCCAGTCTTCGTGAACTTGATGGCGTTGCTGAGAAGATTGAGCAATATCTGCTGCGTCTTTTCTGCATCGGCGTGAACAGCCACTCCGTTCTCGCAGTTGAATTCGTACCTGAGTCCCTTCGCCTCCAGCTGCGGCGCCACCAGCGGCTCAACCTCCTTCATTATGTCCACCGCCGGCGTGTCAGAGACTCTCATCTCGACGTGACCGGCGTCGACCTTGACGAAGTTGAGCACGTTGTTGATCAGCCCCAGCAATACGCGTTGGGAGCGGTTCACTCTATCGAGCGCGTCGCGCTGCGGTTTCGATACCGGCCCGTGAACGCCGGCGAGAATCAAGTCCACGTAACCGGCAATAGCGTTGAGCGGCGTGCGCAGCTCGTGACTCATGAAGGCCAGGAACTGCGATTTGGCCGCATTGGCTTCTTCCGCTTCGTGCTGCGCTTCAACCGCCGCTTCCCTGGCGGTTATCACAGCGCGGTGCACCCGCGCATTTTCGACGGCCATGCCTGCGCGGCGTCCAAGCTCTACGGCCAGGTCGAGATCTTTCTGCGTGTATTTCCGTCGCGATTCCGCCGACACGAGCGTGAAAGCACCCAGGACCGACTGGCTGGAAATGATCGGTGCGATGATCACACCGCGGAACTGCACCGTCTTCAGGAGCGCCAGGTATTCCGGATCCGAAGTGCCGGTCGCAAGCATCTCCTCAGTAATCTCCGGATACATCTCAGCGACACCGGTGCGGAGAACGTTGGCTACGCCGTTCTCGCCGTTCACGTCCTGCGGGTAATCCTCCGCCAGCTTTCTTGCCCACTTCACTTTCTCGGGATCGGTGTGCGTTACCGCGATGACCCGCAAGAAACCGTCATCCCCCAGCATGTCGACTCTGCACCAGTCCGCCAGCTCGGGAATTACCAGCCGGGCGAGCGCGGACAGTGTCTCTTCATACTCCAGCGATTTTCCCAGTATCGCACTTGCCTCGGCAAGATACCGTTGCGATTCGGCGGCCTGCCGCCGCTCGGTCACGTTCTTCCAGAGGGTGACCAGCCCGCCGTTGGAGAGCGGGTAGCAGCGTAGCTCCGACCACTCGCCGTTCTCGGGATAGTACGCCTCGAAGTTTACTGGCGCGCGCTCCGTCGCCGCGCGCAACATGTTCACCCCGAAGTCGTGCTTGACGATGTCGGGATAGAGCTCCCACAAATTCTTGCCAATCAGCGAGCCCGGCAGATGATGCTTCGACGTCCGGAATATTTTCATTGCCGCTTCGTTGACGTACTGGAAGCGCCACTCCGAATCGTGAACAACCATTGGATCGCCAAAGCTCTCGACGATGCCGCGGTTGAAGGCATCGGCGAGCGCAAGCTGTTGTTCCGCCGCTTCCGCCCGGTCGCGCTCGAGCTCCGTTGCACGGAGAGAAGCCGCCAGCTCTTCGTTCGACTGCTCAACCTCAGTCGCCTGCTGCTGGAGCTCGAATCCCTGCTCTTCGAGCTCGGTCGCTTTCTGCTCCAGCTGCCGGGCCAGTTGTTCCGCCTCGCGCTGTTTTGTCTCCGCAAGCAGTCGCGCTGTTCTCAGTCGCGAGGCCATCCCGCTGATGAGAATCGCAACGAACAGAAAAATTCCGAGGGCAAACAGATCAGTAGGCGCCGCAGCGCCGATCTCGTGGGTCGGTGCGAGAAAGTAATAGTCGACACCGAATACGCAGAGCAGCGTTGCCAGTATGCCCGGGCCAAGGCCAACCGCCCCGCTTAAGGCAACAGCCCCATACGCGAAGATGAACACGCGCTGGCCCAGCTGAGCCCTCAATGCCTGCGTCAGCGCGAGAGCTAGCGCGCTTGACGCGACCGCAACGGCGTAGCGCGCCGGCCATCCAAGAGGCAAGCGCAGTGGACTGCGGTCGAGCAGTTTGGAATAGAGGCCCCGCGCAGTCATTCTATCTGGAACGCCCTCTGGATCCGGTTGCCGACACTACGGGAAGGGTGAAATTGAACGCCTGAAAGACGCGCTGCTGAGGTTGCTGCGCAAGTCGGTAATCTAACGGTGTTTACCCGCTGGACTGCGAAAGCTGGGCCCGCTCGGAATGTACGGTACAATATCACAAACGTGCGTTAGCTCATCAATAGGCTGGTCCCGGCGGACCCTGGGACCGCAACCGGCTCGGCGCTGTACGACTAATCGTCTCTAGTTTGAGCCCATTCCGGGCCCCAACATGCCATTCACTTTCTCAAAAATAAACGCGGTTATTCGCGCTGTTAGCCTTTCTCGCCAGCGCGAAGTCGCTGCTGCGCGCCTGTCAGCGCTCGAGGAAAGCAATCATCTCCTTCAGGCTCAGGCCCGCCTTCTCGAGCATCAGACGACGGAGGCGCGCGAGCTCGCTCACGAGCTCGCGCTGACAAATGAGGAGCTGCGCACAGCGATGAGCGAAGCGAGAAAGGCATGGCAGGCCGCGGACGCAGCCAACCGGGCGAAGGCCGAGTTCCTGGCGGTGATGAGCCATGAGCTCAGAACGCCCCTCAATTCGATAGGTGGCTATGTTGACCTGCTCGAGATGGAGCTTCGAGGGCCGCTCACAGAATCGCAGAGGTCCGACCTCCAGCGCATCAAGCGGGGCCAGGAGCATTTGCTTCGGATAATCAACGACATCCTGAATTTTACGCGGCTCGAGGCGACCGAAGTGAAATACGATTTGATCGACGTACCGGTGAGAGCGCTGCTCGCCGATCTCGATGCAGTCGTGAGCTCGCTTGCCGCCGCGAAAGACGTGGAATACCATTGCGATGTTCCTCCCCACGGCGTGTTCACGCGCACCGATCCGGACAAGCTGAGGCAGATCCTCATCAACCTGCTCTCGAACGCCGTGAAGTTCACACCCGCCGGTGGGCGGATCAAAATCTCCTGTGCGGCGAGTGAGAATACGGTCTCGATCAGCGTGGAAGACACAGGGCCTGGAATCCCGTCCGACAAGGTTGACGCCGTATTCGAACCGTTCGTCCAGCTCGACCGGGGACTCACGCGGACCACCGAAGGGACAGGTCTGGGTCTCGCTATCAGTCGTGGCCTGGCGCGAGGAATGGGAGCCGAAATCACTCTAACGACAGAGCTAGGAAAGGGGTCGACCTTCACCCTGATGCTTCCGCTCGTGAGGATCCGGTCCACGCCTGCCGGCGGCGTCAAAGCCTTGCAGTTCTGATCGAAGCATTGTCTGCGAGCTGGTCTGATCTTCGCACATTGGGAGCTCAAACCTGAACGGTCGGAGGCGTGAGATGGCGGTTGCGGTTCGGCCCACGACGGCCACGAAAGGCCCGGCAAAATGCCGGCGCAAATTCCTCAGATTCTTTCCCAAAGGGTTTTACGACGAGAAGTACATCGACTGGGAGCGCGGCTACAAATGGGACGCTCACGTGCGATGGGAGGAGACCCTCGGCCGCGATATTCACCGAGGGCTGATAGCGGACGGTGACTACGCCGAAGTCGCACGCCGCGCGGTAGGGATCGAATCACGAACGAACCTGCTTTTTTCGTTCGAGAAAATGGCGCTCCGTGATGCAGTAAAGCCGGAAGCTGGAGCAAAGGCTTTCGCTGAAGGCTTGTACGAGTTTCTCTACGGGAGAGGCAGTGAGCAAACCAGGTTCGAGCACTGGTGCGCTGTCGTTGGAGCGCTTCCCCGGCGCCAGACGCGCGTCCTCACCTGGCCAGTCGTGACGATCTTCGGTTTCCTCGCGCTCCCGCAAGCCCACTTCTTTCTCAAGCCGATGGTTACCCGTGCTGCTGCACGCGAGTACGGCTTTGACTTTGAGTACCGGTCGCGTCCGAATTGGGCCAGCTACTCGAATCTCCTCGAATTCACACGGGTGGTCTCGCGCGACCTCCGTGATCTCCGTCCCCGCGACATGATAGACATTCAGTCATTTCTCTGGGTGCAGGGATCGGACGAGTACGAGGAGTAGTCGCTTACTTCCGGGAGCCGGGACAAGACCGAATGTTTCCTGTTCAGCTGGCTTCGGGAATTGCGTGGCTATAGCGCGGAGCCACTCGTCTAATAGGTGATCGTCTAGGCTGATCGTCCTCCTCTCCGTCCACCGTCATTGCCGAACCCAGAAGTCTTAACAAGCCCGAGCAGGCTCGCGGCTCTTCATAACACTGGGCTCCTCGATACTCCGGCGGATGAGCGCTTCGACGGTTTCGCGCGGCTCGCCGCGCAGATTCTCGCGGTGCCCACGGTAGTCATCTCGCTCGTAGAGGGGGACCGCCAGTATTTCAAGAGCGTCGCCTCCTCTATCGGAGCCCTTCCGCAAGGCTGGAACCCGCTCAATACGACGTTTTGCCAGGACGTCGTGGCCAAGGGCGTTCCTCTCGTCGTACCAGACACCGAGAAGGAAGCGCTCGCTGCTGGACGGCAAATTAGAGCGCGCGCATATCTGGGTGTTCCGCTCATAAACGATGACAAACAGGTGCTCGGGGTGATGAGCGCCATGGATTACCAGCCACGCGCCTGGTCGGCACGCGACACCGACACGCTGAAGGCACTGGGATCGGCCGTGATGTCGGAGATTCAACGACGCGTCGCCGAGCGCGCGGCCCACGACACGCAGCTGCGGCTGGCGGCAGAGCGGACGCTGGCCCATTCCGTCCAGCAGCAGATGCCGGTCGGCGTGGTAGTCGCGGAAATCCCGTCAGGACGACTTGTATCGGTCAACGCTCAGATGACGGAAATATTCCGTACCGCTTTCATGCCCGCCCCGGATCTCAAGAGCTACAACCAGTGGGTCGGGTTTCATAGCAACGGGACGCCGTATTCGTCGCTCGAATGGCCGCTGGCTCGTACGGTAACCACCCGGGAATCGGTGCGAGGCGAAGAGATCCGGATCCAGAGGGGCGACGGAAGTGACGGAGTCATCCGTATGAGCTCGGCCCCGGTTGTCGACGCGAGTGGAAAGATCGTTGCCGCCGTAGCGATCGTGGTTGACGTGACCGACCAGAGGAAGGCCGAGCGCGCCGTGAAGACGAGCGATGAGCGCCTCCGATTCGTAGCGAAGGCGACGACGGACGTGATCTGGGATTGGGACATAAAGACCAGCGCGCTGGTGTGGAACGACTCCGTGGAGATCGCATTCGGCCACAAGCAGAACCAGATCTACCCCGAGATACAGTGGTGGTACGATCACCTTCATCCGGAAGACCGGGACCGCGTGATCGCAGGCGTGCACGGCGTCCTGGAGCATGGCGGCTCGAGCTGGACCGATCAATACAGGTATCAGAAGGCCGACGGCACCTACGCAAACGTCATGGATCGCGGGTACATCGCGCGCGACCACAATGGCGTTCCCGTACGGATGATCGGCGCGATGACGGACGTGACGGAGCGTACGCGCTCGGAGGCCGCGATAAGATTCCAGGCTCAACTGCTCAACGCCGTACAGCAGGCCGTCGTAGCCACGGATCCAGATGGCATTGTGATCTTCTGGAATAAATTCGCGGAAAACCTTTACGGGTGGACAGCGACAGAAGCCGTTGGAGAAATGATCGAGGAGTTGACGCCATCGCCGTTTCTCCGGGACCACGGCGCGGAAATCGTCGAGCGGGGCGCGGCTGGAGTGAGCTGGACAGGCGAATTTCTTGTTCAGGGAAAGTCAGGAAAGGCATTCCCCGCCCTGCTTACGACTTCCCCCGTACTCGACGAGAAAGGCCGCGTGCTCGGATTCGTGCGGGTCTCGATCGATCTCACCGAGCGCAGAAATCTCGAGGAGCAGTTTCGGCAGTCTCAGAAGATGGACGCAGTCGGCCGGCTCGC
>JAXDME010000284.1:0-5735 GCA_034666285.1 Gemmatimonadaceae bacterium
TCGTTGGTCAGCTTTTCGCGCTCGACACCGAGCTCCTTCTCGATGATGTCTTTGACCTTGTTGGAATTGTCGGCCATTTGATGGATTTCCTCGGGTTTATGGGGTGTCCGTGTAATATACCTAACCGAATATCTGATACAAAGTTACATCGCTTCAACGGTTCCCGGCGGGGCGGCCTCGGGTTACATCCGGATTACATCACCATTCCGCCGTCCACTACGAAGACCTGGCCCGTGATGTACGACGCGAGGTCTGACGCCAGGAACGCCACCGCGCTCGCGACGTCGTTTACCGTCCCAAGCCGTTCGAGTGCAATCTGTTTGCCGAGTGCTTCGCGCGCTTCAGGCGTCATCGATGCCGTCATCTCGGTCTCTATGAATCCCGGCGCGACAGCGTTTACCAGAATGTTGCGCGAGCCGAGCTCCTTCGCGACCGATTTGGTCAGCGCGATAAGGCCCGCTTTACTGGCCGCATAATTCGCCTGACCCTTGTTACCGATGATCCCGATGATACTCGCGACATTGATGATGCGGCCGCTTCGGCGCTTCATCATTCCCCGCGACGCGGCGCGGATCGCGGCGAATGCGCCCCGCAGATTGGCGTTGAGCACAGCGTCCCAATCTTCATCCTTGATCCGCATGACGAGGTTGTCGCGCGTTATCCCAGCGTTGTTGACGAGGATGTCAATCGAGCCGAACGCCGCTTCCACATCTGCGACAAGCTTGGTTACCGCGGCGGTATCGCTGACATCCGCCGTGAATCCCTGCGCGCTGCTTCCGATGGCATCGGCTGCCTCTTCTGCCCTTTGGAGGTCGCGTCCTACTACCGCCACGCGCGCACCACTGCCGGCGAGTGTTTCGGCAAGTGCTCGGCCGATTCCGCGCGTGCTGCCCGTAACGAGGGCGTTCTTCCCCGTCAGATCGATTTGCATCAGGACACCATCTGGAGAAGTTTTTCAGTCTCCGCGGGAGTACCGCAGGAGAATGTTCGCGCTCCTTTCACCAGGCGCCCCATCAGCCCACTCAGAACATTTCCCGGCCCCATTTCCACGTACAGGGCATCCGGAAAATGCCCGGCGATATTTCGTATCTCAGTTGACCAGCGGACGGGTGATGTGAGCTGTTTGAGCAGGAGATCCTTGGCGTCGACCGCGGTCGTCGAGGCGTCCGTTGTTACGTTGGAGAACACAGGGAAATTCGGATCCGTGAAGGCGGAAGTTGCAATGGCGTTGGTCAGTCCAACTACGGCAGGCTCCATGAGCGGCGAATGGAACGCGCCGCTAACTGGAAGTTTGACAGCTCGCTTGGCGCCCGCCTCTTTTGCCAGTTCCATCGCACGCTCGACTCCCGCTATCTCGCCAGAAATCACGATCTGCTCGTCGGTATTGTAGTTCGCGGGGACCACTACTCCGGCTTCCTTGCTCGCGCGTGCGCAAAGGTCGGCGATCGGCGTCGTCGTGGTCCCGAGTATCGCTGCCATAGTCCCGGGGCGCGCCGTTCCCGTCTCGAACATAAGCTCACCTCGCCGGCGAACCAGTCGCGCTGCTCCGGGCAGGCTGATCGCGTCGGCTGCGTGATACGCGGTGAACTCGCCGAGAGAGTGTCCGGCTGCAGCGCGCACATGGGGGAAGAGGGCTTCCTTCGTGACCGCCCAGACCGCCGCTCCGTGAGCGAAAAGCGCTGGTTGCGCGTTCTTCGTGGCGGTGAGCTCGTCGGCTGGGCCTTCGAAGCAGAGACGACTGATGTCGGCGCCAAGCGCTGCATCGACTTCGCCGAACACACCGCGCGCGACAGGAAACGCCTCCGCGAGATCCTTTCCCATCCCCGGCTTTTGCGAGCCCTGGCCGGGAAAAAGAAGAACGATATCCACCGCTTAAAAGCGGATGACCATCGACGCCCAGGTGAATCCGGCGCCGAATGCGACCATCATCACGGTTGATCCTTCCTTTATTCTACCCGACTCGATCGCTTCGTTCAGCGCGATCGGTATCGACGCAGAGGACGTATTTCCGTACCGGTCGACGTTGACGTAGACCTTCTCCATGGGAATGCCGGAATGCTTCGCCGTCGCTTCGATGATCCGGACATTTGCCTGGTGGGGAATGAGAAGATCGATGTCGGTGCCCGTGAGGCGGGCGCCGTCGAGGGCGCGGTCCGCGGCATCTGCCATCGATCTCACAGCGTGCTTGAACACCTCGCGACCCGCCATGCGAACCAGGTGGGAGCGTTTCTCGAGAACGTCAGCGGACATCGGCGTAGTCGCCCCGCCGTCAGGACGGTACAGAAGATCGGCGAGCTTGCCGTCGCTGCGCATGTAAGTCGAAAGAATCCCCTTCCCGTTCTTGCTGCGCTTGAGAACGGCCGCCCCGGCACCGTCACCGAAAAGCACACACGTGGATCTGTCTTTCCAATCCACGATCGCACTCATCTTTTCCGCACCAATCACGAGCGCGGTTTCAGCGGTACCCGCCATGATGAGACCTTCTGCCGTGGCCATCGCGTACAACCAGCCGGAGCAGGCCGCACCCAGGTCGAACGCAGCCGCGCGGGTTGCTCCGAGCTCTGCCTGAACGTCGACCGCTGTCGCGGGGAGGAGGCGGTCGGGGGTCGCGGTGCTCAAGACTATGACATCGATCTCACCTGCGTGCACGCCAGCGACTTCCATCGCCTTTCGTCCGGCGTCGGCGGCCATCGAGCAAGTGGTCTCTCCGTTCCTCGCAATGTGGCGCGTGGCGATTCCACTCCTTTCCATGATCCACTCGTGCGACGTCTCGATGCCTATCGCGGCAAAGTCATGATTCGTCATCACGTGTGCGGGCAGCCCGCGTCCGGTGCCGGTGACAGCCGCGACTGGTCGCTTCATGCGAGCTTCTCGGCGGCATTGATCGACGGCGCCGCGGACTCCAGGCGCGCGCCGATCTGGTCATTCATACCAGTATCGACCGCGCGCACCGCGACCTTGATCGCATTCTTGATCGCGCGCGGCGACGAGTTCCCATGACAGATGATGCTGACGCCCCGCACACCGAGCAGCGGCGCACCGCCGTACTCGCTGGAGTCGAAGCCTTTGAGGGCGCTTCGAACGTCGTCGGGATCGATGCCAGGGTGCTCGCCGAGAAGCCGGACGATCATTGGCGCCACCGCCTCGTAGAACTTGAGCACGACGTTGCCGACGAACCCGTCGCAGATGACGACGTCGAATGGCCCGCGATCGCTCGCACCAGCTGGCAGGTCTCGACCTTCGAGATTGCCGTGGAAGTTGAAGCCCGCCTTCTTGAAAAGCGCATGTGCCTCCTTTACCACCGCGTTCCCTTTCTCGGGTTCCTCGCCAATGGACAAGAGCCCAATGGACGGATTCGACCGGCCAAAAATGCACTGCGCGTAAACCGCGCCAAGCCACGCGAACTGAAGCAGCTCGCGGGTGGAACAGTCCACGTTTGCGCCTGAATCAAGAACAATGACTGGATTCCGCGCCGTTGGAAAGACCGTCGCGATCGCCGGTCTGGTGAGGCCCGGCTGGAGCTTGAGCAGCATGGCGGACGTCGCCATCTGAGCGCCGGTGTTGCCCGCCGAGACGAATG
The DNA here is from genome assembly GCA_034666285.1 of Gemmatimonadaceae bacterium. Lineage (GTDB taxonomy): Bacteria > Gemmatimonadota > Gemmatimonadetes > Gemmatimonadales > Gemmatimonadaceae > UBA4720. The sequence continues at coordinate 3,581 of JAXDME010000284.1, forward strand.
CGTCGGAGAGGTCATCGACCTGCATTCTCAGACCGACCACCATCGAGCTATTGGGTTTTTTTCGAAGTCCGGCGGTCGGCTTCTCCGACATCTCGATGACGTCGGGGGCCTCGACGATCTGAACGCGCTTCCTGACTCCGGCAGCGGACGCAAGCTCTCCCGACAGGAGCTCCTTCAGCTGGGACTCGATGACGGCGGTCCGTCCAACGAGTTGCACCACGTTGGTTTCATCGAGCTCCTGCAAGGCGAGCAATGCGCCGGCAATTGGAGCTTTGGGAGCAAAATCTCCCCCCATAGCGTCCAACGCGATACGCGCCAAACTAGGCTTCCTTCGGTTCTACTCGCTGTTCGCCATCGTAGTATCCGCACTCGGCGCAGACATGATGCGGGCGCCTCATGGCCTGGCAGCGAGGACACTTCTGGATGACGATGGCAGGCGCGATCTTGTGCGTGTTGCGCGCGCGCTTCTTTCTCTTCGATGTGCGTCGCTTCGGGACAGCCATTGGTTCTATTCCTTAAGGTTGATGACGAGCTAGTGTGCGTCGCTCTGATGCTTGAGCAAGGCGTTCCAGCGCGAGTCGGTCGTGGTCGGCGTGCAGTTGCACGTGCTTTCGTTCAGGTTCGTACCGCAGGTAGCGCACAGTCCCTTGCAGTCTTCGCTGCATTGAACGTATGCCGGAGCCGTGAGTAGCCAGGTTTCTCTCACCGACGGGCGGAGATCCACATTCCGCGCGTTGGGATCATACAGATACACATCAGGATCATCCGCCTCTTCGGCACCGAGCTCGGCGAGAAGGAAGTGAACATCTTCGTTCACGTCTACATGGACTTCCTCCAGACAAAGCCGGCACGGCAGAGTTACCCCGCCGTGGATCTGACCGCTGAAATAAAATCTTCCTTCACCGGCTGACGACAGACGTCCGACGACCCGGATGGGCTCCAGCGGACGGGGATCGGCTTCTTCCCAGATCGGGTCGTCGGGACTGATCGAGCCATCCACCTGGACGGCTTTGGTTTCCAGCGAGCGCAGGTCAAAAGACAACATAAGCCCTTTAAACTAGCGGGTTTATACCCTCGATTCTAGTCGGGGCCGAGGCTTTTTTTCGCTGCCTCAGACCAGATCGGCCTCGGGGAAAAAGAAGAGGGCTTCGCGTCGCGCGTTCTCGTCGGAGTCAGAAGCGTGAATGGCGTTCCTCTCCTTGGACTCCGCGTACAGCTTCCGGACCGTGCCGGGCTCTGCCTCAGCCGGATCAGTCGCGCCGATGACTTTTCGGAGAGTGGCGACAGCGTCGGCGCGCTCGAGGACAATCGGCATGCATTTGCCGGAGGTCATGAAACGGGTAAGCGGCGCGAAGAAGGGACGCTCCTTGTGAACCGCGTAGAAGGCGCCAGCCTGGGCCTCGGTTAGCCGCGTCACGCGTGAGGCGATGATCTTGAATCCGGCTTTTTCGAGAAGCCCGATTATCTGACCGCTTTTTCCAGACCCGAAAGCGTCGGGCTTTACGATCGTTAGAGTTCTATTGCCTGCCATTTATCGTTCGATTCCTAGCGCATAGCGCGTTTGAGTAAATCCACAACGTCGATGGGGCGCTTGGCGACACCCACGCCGTTCTCTTCGAATGCCTGCATCTTCTCCGCGGCCGTGCCCGCCGAGCCCGAGATGATCGCCCCTGCGTGTCCCATACGTCTGCCGGGAGGCGCGGTCTGTCCGGCGATGAACCCGACGACGGGCTTTTTCATCTTCTCGCGAACGAACCGAGCTGCATCCTGCTCGTCGGTACCGCCAATCTCTCCAATCATCACGACCGCTTCGGTATTCGGATCCTTCTCAAAGGCGTCCAGGCAGTCGATGAAGTTAGTGCCGTTGATCGGGTCTCCGCCGATCCCTACGCAGGTCGTCTGACCGATCTTTGCCCGAGTCATCTGATAGACGACCTCGTACGTGAGAGTTCCGGAGCGGCTGACGAGCCCTACCGGTCCGGGAGCGCAGATGCGCCCCGGAATGATTCCAACCTTTGATTGTCCGGGAGAAATTAGGCCCGGACAATTCGGGCCGAGTAATCGCGCTCCCTTCTCTCTCACGAAAGGGTTGACGCGTGTCATGTCGAGGACGGGCACACCCTCGGTGATGCAAACGATGTACGGTATCCCCGCA
>JAXDME010000285.1:0-4301 GCA_034666285.1 Gemmatimonadaceae bacterium
CGCCGTCTTCAACATCGACAGGCCGCGCGACGATAGAACCTCCGCCAGAATTCGCGCCATGGAAGTCGGCGGGAAGGCGACGGGGACGTCAAACGTCTTGTCGTAGTTCGTCAGCGTCGTGACCGACACCTTCGGGCGGCTCGCGACGTCGAATCCGTCGAAACCAGCATCGATCAGTGCTCGGACGATCTGCCGCATTCTGTCCGACCGGTAGTTGAAGCAGATGATCGCATCTCCGTCGCGCATAGGCGCAACGGGCTTGGCGTTCTCCGTCACGACCACGGGGAGCATGAATTCGTCCGTCTTGTCGGCGCTGTACCCCTGCCGAATCGATTCGAGCGGATCGGTGACAGCGGTGCCTTCGCCGAGGACGATCGCCCGATACGCCAACCCAGTGCGATCCCACCGTTGATCGCGGTCCATCGAGTAGTACCGGCCAGAAACACTGGCGATCTTCGCGGGACTTCCGATTTTTCGGATATACTCCAGCAGCTGCTCCATGTAGCCGAGCGCGGACCTGGGCATCGTGTCGCGGCCGTCGAGGAAAGCGTGGATCGCGACGCGCTCGAGCCGTTGGCGCTTGGCGAGCTCCAACAGCGCGCAGAGATGCGCATCAATCGCGTGGACCCCGCCCGTCCCGATCAAGCCAAGCAGGTGGAGCGTGCCGCCGTTGTCCTTCACTTGACGACATGCACCCAATAAGGCGGGATTGGTGTAGAAGCTCCCGTCAGAGATGGCCGAAGAGATGCGTACGAGATCCTGCATTACCACTCGTCCAGCACCGAGATTGAGGTGTCCGACTTCGCTGTTGCCCATTTGCCCTGCGGGCAGGCCGACGCGGAGTCCCGAGGCTTCGAGTAGCGTTCGCGAGCTTCGACTCCAGATGGAGTCCCAGGTGGGAGTGTTGGCGAGTGCGATTGCGTTGCCGTCGGTCTCGGGGCGGTAGCCCCATCCATCGAGGACGATGAGCGCGACTGGCCGCGCGCGCTGTGAGATGGCCATAATATCTGTAATGTAATCCCACCCTGACTTGCGGGGCACGAAGGCGCACAATGGAGATCCTGAGACCGAAAGACCCCGGACCCGAGACCCGACGCAGCGCGGCACGGGCCGACGAAGGCGATCGCCGTCGCGGCGGGTGGCGCGATTTCCGGCGCGCATATCCGGGATTCGTGTTCGTGCTCGGCCTCGGCTTGGCTGCGATGGTCGCGGTCGACGCCTGGCTGCTGTTCAAGCGAACGAGCTACAATCGCGACGTCGCCCAGCTGAGGGCTCACATGACCCAGGCCGAACGCGAGCGGACGGACGGGATCGTGCAGGCAGAGCAGAACAAGCTGCGAATTGCAATTGAGCTCGCGAAGAGGCAGGCGAAGTTCGACAAGAAGCTGCATCTGAACGTCTCCATCGACAGCTCGAGGATGTACCTCACCCGCGAGGGGGCGCTCCTGCGAGAGATGCCGGTGCAACTAGGTCCCGAGCGCGCGGTAACCGCGTCATCGGACGCACCGCCAGCAGCAGTACCGCGCGGAGAGCGGACCATTGCAGATCTCTCGGGAGACAAGATCACCCTCGACGGGGGCGCGGCGATCTTCACATCAAAGGCTTCACAGCTGGCCGCCGACACCACACCGATTCCACCGGGCTCGCTGCGAATGAGCATCGAGGACTTGAAAGCGATCATGCCGAACCTTAGCGCGGGTATGAAGGTATACTTCTACTGACGACGCGCAGAACCTGCGCGTCGGTGACTTTTCAGAGGTAAAACGAGATGGCAGTGAGAATTCTTTCCTATGGCGGCAAGACTGTCTGGACGCTGATCCTCGGCTTCGTCGCCGCGGCAGTTTTGAGCGTCATGCTCCTCACGAAAACTGCCGAGCTCCGGTACCAGCGCGATGTGAATCGCATGGTTTACAACGACAACCTCGGTGTCCTGAACGAGGTCAAAGCCAAGCTGGGAATGTCGGGCGACAGTCTTCAGGCGTTGCTCTCCGAGTCGCCTGCAGAAGCAGCCAACCAGCCGTACATCGTCGTGAGCATGGCGGATCATCGCCTGTGGTATAAGCAGGGCAAGGAAGTGTTGTACGAGGCCCCGGTTGCGACTGGGAGCGGCAAGGAACTGGTGGGAGGATCCGCCGGCCAGTGGCGCTTCGAGACCCCGCGTGGACGTCTTACGGTCAAGGCCAAGGACGAGGATCCAGCCTGGGTGCCGCCCGACTGGCACTACGTCGAACAGGCGCACAAGAAGGGGTTGGGTATCGTCCACCTCGCGCCGGGACAGGCTATCTCGACCGGCGATGGTGTGATCACCACTCAGAACGGAGAGGTCGTCAAGCGATACAGCAACGGCAACACGGTTTCATTGGGCGGCGGCGTGGAAGGGAAGGAGATTGTCGCGAATGGCAACATTGTGGTGCCGCCTTACGGCACCACCGCGCGCAGATACGTTGGTGTGTTGGGCACGAGGCGTCTCGAGCTCGGCGATGGCTATGGTATTCACGGGACGGATCATCCCGAGACCATCGGCCAGTCGGTAAGCCATGGCTGCGTACGTATGCGCAACGAGGACATCGAGAAGCTGTACCCGATGGTCCAGGTCGGCACGCCGGTTTACATCTATTAGGAAAGGCCCGTGGAGTCCGCGGGCGTAGGAGACCGGCGGCACCGGACAGGTGAAGAGCTCGAGCTCCCCGACGAGCTGCCCGTTCGAAAGCGCCACACGACTCGGATCGTGTGGATAACGGTCGCGGCGATTGCGGCCGTTGGAGCGTTCCAGTTTCTCCAGGCCTCGGACGACACCAAGAAACCGATCGGAACGTATCTCACACGCTCGGTGGTTCCATTGGCGGAGCCGTCAATAAGTGCGTTCGGGGCGAGCGGCGAAGTGAAGCTCGCCTTCGCTCTTCCCGGACAACAAATCTCCTATCCGCTCGACGTTCATGGCGACCCGACGGAGCTGCAATACGCCTGGGTTCGAAACGGCGACACGACTCTCTCGACCGTGCCGAGGGTACTCACGAGCGACAAAGTGTACGCGCCGGCCAAGGCGGGCTTTTACAGGTTAGCACTTCTCAAGAGCGGACCTCATCGCGAAATCGAAGGGCTCACCCTCGCTGTGCTCGTCCCCTTCGAGGAGAAGGAGGGCGCGATGCTACGAGGCTATCGCATCGGGACCTACATCGCGGAACGCGTTGCCGGGCGGCAGGCCCCGCCGACCGGGTTTCTCGAGATCACCCCGGCTGATGTCAACTTGCCGATCACGAAGCACCTTCGCGTTGGTGATTTTCTGAACCACGACCAGGTCGGCGTCTGGCCGAGTTACGCGGCAGTGAACCCGAAGCTGCTGGACAAGCTGGAGCTGGTGATTCAGGAGATTGCGCGCTGGCACGGCGACAAGGCGGTGGCCGACATCGAGCTGGACGTGCATTCCGGATTCCGCGCGCCTGAACACAACCAGAAAATCCGCCGCGCCGCGCGTGACAGCCAGCACCAGTACGGGGACGCAGCCGACGTCGCCATCGACGCCAACGGTGACGGGAAAATCACCGCCATCGACAGTCGCATGGTAGGTTTGGCTGTAGAGATCGTTGAGCTCAAGCACCCGGATTTAGTCGGGGGGCTGGGCATCTATACCAGTGGTCATTCGAGCACGAACTACGTACATATCGACGTGCGCGGCCGAAGGGCGCGTTGGCGGGGCAGGGGCTGAAGAACAAGGGAGAGTGAAGGAGATGAACGACATTTTGCGCGAAAGACTGATTCGCAAGCTGGATACGCTCCCCGAGGAGAAGATCTACCAGATTCTCGACTACATCGACTTTCTGGAGTCGAAGTACGCGCCGAAGCCGTCCACCGCCCCCAATCCGCTCAAGCGGTTTGCGGAAGGCGTCGAGGACACGCTTCGCGCCGGCAAAATGTCGGCGAATATGATCGGTGGGACGATGAGCGTGATGTACAAGGCCGTTGGGGTGCTCACGGCCGTGGCTAACGCTGGCAAGTCAGTTGCAACGGAGATTGCGGGGGTTGCTTCGTCGGTGACGTCGTCGAAGCCGCAGCCGCCGCAGACAAGTACTGCTGCCCCGGCTGCTTCCCCTTCGACACCGTCGACACAGACTCCGCCAACACAGCCACCTGGAGATCAGCGTAAGTGAGAGCTCAATCGGCGCGCGCGAGCGCGGCATCATCGCGAAGGAAAAGCGCCAATCGCGCTCGCTCGGCCGGTGCGGCGCGTTCGGCGACTCGCGCTCGGGAATCCGAAGCGCCGTCGGTGGCCGGGCCGGGACCGAGTCAAAAGAGAACCGTCG
>JAXDME010000286.1:0-4833 GCA_034666285.1 Gemmatimonadaceae bacterium
GCGCGCTCGAACATTCGCTACGTATTGATGACGTCGTTTCCCGGGCGAGGTGGCAACCGCGATGTGCAGGATGGAGATTGGCGGACGCTGGATTTCCAGGCGCCGCCGTTTTCGTTTCCCGAACCGCGTCTGACGATCGTGGAGGAGTGCGAGGAGGAAGAGGGATCGTACGCGGACAAGTCGCTCCTTGCCTGGCGCGTTGCGGATCTCCCGATTGGTTAGCGGCTTCGTTGCGGCATTCGCGATTTCCTGGCAGAATAGGAACGAACATCCCCACCACCAACTTCGAGAACCCAAATGCGAATCCTATTGAACGTCCTCGGCGTCCTGTGTCTCCTCATGGGCTGCGTCTGGATCCTTCAGGGAGTCAACATCCTTCCGGGCAGCTTCATGACCGGCCAGACCAAATGGGCCATCTATGGCGGCATCATGGTTGTAATCGGGGTCGCACTATTGACCTCCGCCAATCGCCGACGAGCCTGAAGCGAGGCGCCGCGATATTGATTGTCGAAATCGCCCCACGTCGTTCGACGTATCAATAGAAGGGGAAAAGGCAATCAATCAACGGAAGGAGCCATGAGAAAGCTGATAGTGCACGAATTCGTGACACTGGATGGTGTGATGCAGGCGCCGGGCGGCAAGGACGAGGATACTGATGGAGGATTCGAGTACGGAGGCTGGACGTTGCCATACTGGCACGACGACATCGGCAAGAACTTCGGCGCCCTGATGACGGATGTCGACGCCTTTCTGCTGGGCCGGCGCACGTACGTGACGCACGCCGAGGCGTTCGAGCCGATGCCAACCGGCAACTTCTTCGGAGACATGATGAACGCACCGAAGAAATACGTGGTCTCGAAGACGCTGCAGAAGCCGATCTGGCGGAACACCACGATCATCCGCGACAACGTGACCGAGTCTGTGCGCGCACTCAAGGCGCAGTCCGGCAAGAACATCCTGATGGATGGGAGCAGCCAGCTCGTCCACGCTCTCCTCGAGGACGACTTGATCGATGAGCTCCACCTGACTTTGTACCCGCTGGCGTTGGGAACCGGAAAGCGTGTGTTCCCGAATGGCGTGAACGCGCGATTCAGCCTGCAGTCAGCGACGCCGTACCCGACGGGCGTGGTGGCCTTGCATTATACCCGTCAGCGTTAGAGCGTCTCCTGAGCTCGTGTCGCGAGATCCGCCTCTCATGAATTCATAGCATTGGTGCCTGACGCTCCCGTCCTGATCGCTGGTGCCGGCCCGACCGGACTCGTGCTCGCGCTATGGCTGACGCGGCTCGGCGTCAGGGTGCGGATCATCGACAAGGCTGCGGAGCCAGGCACGACTTCCCGCGCGCTCGCCGTCCAGGCGCGCACGCTGGAACTCTATCACCAGGTTGGGCTCGATGACGCCGTCATCGCCGGCGGAGTGAAGATCCAGAATCTCAACCTGTGGGTGAGCGGGCGTCGTGAAGCCAGCGTTCCGCTTACCCGTGCGGGAGAAGACCTCACGCCGTACTCCTTCGCGCTGGTCTTCCCGCAGGACGCGCACGAGCGCTTGCTCACCGAGCGGCTGGAGACACTCGGCGTGCGCGTGGAGCGTAAGACGGAATTGGTGCGATTCTCCCAGCACGACGCCGGCGTGACGGCTACCCTCCGGCTTTCAGACAGCTCCGAGGAAAGTTGTGAGGCCATGTATCTCGCGGGCTGCGACGGCGCGTCGTCAATCGTGCGCGCACAAATCGGCGTCGGATTTCCAGGCGGAACTTACACCGGTCTCTTCTATGTGGCGGACGTCGTCGGAACCGGACAACCTACCAATGACGACCTCCACGTCGACATCGAAGATGCCGATTTCCTCATTCTCTTCCCTCTCAAGGGAGACCGCCGCTGGCGTCTCGTCGGAACCGTGCACGACATTCCCGACAAGAAGCACGGCACACTCACCTTCGACGACGTGAAGGGCAAAGCCGTCGAGCACCTTCGCCTCAACATTCAGGAAGTGAACTGGTTCTCGAGCTACCGCGTGCACCATCGCGTCGCGCTCCGCTTCCGCGACAGACGCGCCTTCCTCCTCGGCGACGCCGCGCACATCCACAGTCCCGTCGGTGGACAGGGGATGAACACCGGCATCGGCGACGCGGTGAACCTGGCGTGGAAGCTGGCCGTCGTGCTGAAAGGATCTGCGCACGAGAAAATCCTCGACACCTATGAGCCGGAGCGAATTGCCTTTGCGAGACGACTCGTCGCAACCACCGATCGCGGATTTGTGTTCGTCACGAGTCGCGGTGCGGTCGCCCGTTTGATGCGCAAACGAATCGTCCCGCTCGTTCTGCCGCTGCTGTTCCGACTGCGAGCAATGCGCGAGCTGCTCTTCCGAACCGTCTCGCAAACCCAGATCAACTACCGTGGCAGCGCGCTGAGCGAAGGCGCGGCTGGCAAAGTGCGCGGCGGAGATCGACTGCCGTGGGTGCGGCTCGGCTCAGGGGGAGACAACTTTGAGGCGCTCGTCACACTCGACTGGCAGGTCCATTTGTATGGCGAAGCGGGAAGTGGCGAATTGAAGGAAGTGTGTGGCGAGCTTGGACTTTCGCTACACGTATTCCCATGGGAGCCGCGAATGCAACGCCCTGGTTTTCAGAAAGACGCCTTGTATCTCGTCCGGCCGGATGGTTATGTAGCGCTCGCTGATGCGAGTGCCAACCCTGCAGAGCTGCGCCGATATTTCGCCGCACGGGAGATCACGCCTTAATGCTGTCGATCATCATCGCAATCTTCATGGCGGCAATTGGCGTGTCGCAGGATCCAGCAGCCGTTCCGGCGTGGGCCTTCCCGGGCAGCCCACCGGATTCAACCGCTGCGGATAGCACGCGATTGCACCGCGTGCCCAACAGCGCGGCGCGATTCACGCTGCCTCAGGTAGTCAATCGATTCGCGCCGCCGGACTGGCATCCGAACGGACACCCGCCCATGCCGGATGTCGTTGCGCACGGCCGGAAACCGAACCTGTTCGCGTGCAGCTACTGTCATCTGCCCAGTGGAACGGGGCGGCCAGAGAACGCCATGATTGCCGGCTTGCCGGAGGACTACATCATTGCGCAGATCGCCGCCTTCCGGAGCTCCGACCGTAAGACCGCGCTGACAGGCTGGGTTCCCGGCAACAGCATGCACGCCGTCGCCATGAATGCCACCGAAGCAGAAGTCGCCGCCGCGGCGAAATACTTTTCGGGTTTGCGATTTACGCCGCGGGCGCGAGTGGTGGAGACGGCGCGCGTTCCACTCACGCGCCAGGCCGGATTCGTTTATGCGCGGATCGCCGGCGCGGGAACAGAACCGATCGGCAGCCGCATCATCGAGGGTCCGCCCGATTTCGAGAGGCACGAGCTGCGCGACGACGCCATGAACTATGTCGCATATGTACCACCCGGAAGCATCAAGCGAGGCCGCTCGATCGCGAAGACCGGACCCAGCGGAGTCGCCACCGCGTGCGTGACGTGTCATGGTCCAACTCTGGCCGGCATCGGTCTCATTCCGCCGCTCGCCGGACGCTACCCCACCTACATCGTCCGCCAGTTGATCGGCTTCAAGACGGGCGCGCGCACGTCTCCACTTTCGCAGCCAATGCAGGCCGTGGCCGCGCAACTCTCAGTTGAAGACATGATCGCCGTCGCAGCCTACGCAGCGAGCCTCAACCCCGCGGCCCACACCAGATAGTCGCTGCTCAAGGTCTCGGCATCAGCGATCCACCATCGCCATCTGCCTTTCGTTGTAGCGCGGCCCTGACACTTTCTCCGGCGAAAGCGTCCTGTCGAGCGTCGCCATCTCCTCGGCGCTGAGCGACACGTCCGCTGCGCCGACGTTTTCCTCGAGGTAGCTTCGGCGTTTGGTGCCGGGGATCGGCACGATGTCCGGTCCTTTGTGTAGCAGCCACGCGAGTGCGATCTGCCCCGGAGTCGCACCCTTTCGCTTGGCGATCTCACGCACGGCTGACGCGGCCCGCACGTTTGCGTCGAAGTTCTCGCCCTGGTAGCGCGGGTCGTTGTGGCGGAAATCGCCTTCCGGATATTCCTCTGCGCGCTTCACCGAGCCGGTGAGAAATCCGCGGCCGAGCGGTGCGAACGGCACCAGGCCGATTCGGAGCTCACGCAAAGTCGGGATGATGCCCGTCTCGAGATTTCGCTCCCACAGCGAATATTCGCTCTGGAGCGCCGAGATGGGGTGAACGGCGTGCGCGCGGCGTATGGTCTTCTCGCCAGCCTCGGACAGTCCGAGATAGCGAACCTTTCCCTCCCGCACGAGATCCGCCATGGTGCCGATGACATCCTCTATCGGCACGGCTGGATCGACACGATGCTGATAGAGCAGATCGATATAGTCCGTCTCGAGGCGGCGCAGCGATCCTTCGACGGCTTCGCGGATGTGAGCAGGCCGGCTGTCCACGCCAACGATGCCGGTCTCGCCGAACTTGAAGCCGAACTTCGTGGCGATGACGACGCTGGTGCGAGCGACCTCGAGCTGCCTCAGCGCACGAGCGAACAGCTCTTCGTTCGCGTAGGGACCGTAGGCCTCGGCCGTATCGAACAAAGTCACGCCGAGCTCGATGGCGCGCTGTATGGTGGCGACGGATTCTCGCTCGTCGCGGTCTTCGGCCGTGCCGTAGGCCTGGCTCATTCCCATCAAGCCGAGCCCGAGGGAGGAGACGGTGAGGCCCTGGGTTCCAAGTGTGCGTTTGTTCAACATAGGCTCGTGAAATCTGCCACGATTTCCGGGATGTGTGGAGGCCTGGGTGACACGATTAGTGCTTCGCCATCGACGAGGCGGCGACTGCGTCCAGCTCCGCCAATAC
>JAXDME010000287.1:0-12200 GCA_034666285.1 Gemmatimonadaceae bacterium
GGCTGCTCGGACAGCAGCCGCGCAAGCAACGTCGCCACTGCCATTCCCGAGAGATTGTCGTTGGCAAGAGAAGGGTGGCAGCTGTGCACGCTGATCAGAATCTCGTCCGTCGTCGCACCGGAAAGAATGCATTCGCCGTACGTCAGGCTTCCGTGCGCGAGCGTAGAATCGATGCACACGTCGTATTCGCCTTCCGGAAGCTGATCGAGAACACGTTGGGCCAAACAGAAGCCCCAGTCTTCGCTATAGTAAGTCGTGCGGTAGGGAATGAGGTCCGGCTGAGCGGGAAGGGTGTGGAGCTTCGGGCGCAAGCTCGAGAGCGACATTCTCGCGCGAACCGGAACGCTATAATTGACGACGTGCAGATTGGATGCTCGAAAGTCCACGACTCGACGGCCGGTTGCGTCAGCGATCCATGCATCCCTGATATTCCACTCTTTGGGAACCGTCCAGTCCAGCACTCTACTTCCGGTGGGAACCTCGGTGATTGTGATTGGCACGATCTCGGCGAGGCGTCGCAGTGATGTGCGGAATCCATCGCCCGTGATGCTCCTGCAGATCGGATATAGATCCGCGATCAGTGCGTGCATCTCCGCGCCCACGCCTTCGGGTGCTGTGTAGGAAGGGCTCACCGAGCCACCAGTGGTACGAAATCGGGATACGTCGCATCGCGAGGGTGCAGGATTGGGTCGGTCACGGGCCAGACGATTTCGAAAGCTGGATCGTTCCACCGAACCCCACGCGCCGCCTCTGGCACGTGGTAGGCTGACATCTGGTAGAGCACCTCGCAGGCGTCACCGAGAGTTACAAACCCGTGAGCTATCCCCTCCGGTATGTAAAGCGCGCGCCCTGACTCCGCGCTCAGCTCCACTCCGAAATGTTGCATGAAGGTAGGAGATTCCGCGCGAATATCGATGATGACATCCCAGATCGCTCCTCGGGTGCAGCGCACCAGCTTTGTTTCCGAGTGTGGTGTGGCTTGCCAGTGCATTCCTCGTAGCGTTCCCCGACGCGGGCTGAACGAAACGCTGCACTGCACCATGTTTGGATTGAGTCCCGACTCCTCGAACTCGCGGTTGCACCAGGTCCGAGCGAAATATCCTCTCTCGTCCACGCGCCGCTCGGGTTCAACAACGAATGCACCGGGGAGATCGGTGGGCAGAAAGATCACGGGTAGATCGTCACCTCAGGAATCGGCACTACGAATTGGCCGCCCCATTCACGGATGCCCGCCAGTTGATCCATTATCTCGGTCTTGAGATTCCAAGGCAGTATCAGCACGTAGTCCGGCTTGGCTTCCCAGAGTTTCTCAGGCGCCAGTATCGGAATGTGTGTGCCTGGCAGAAACTTGCCATGCTTGTGCGGGCTGCGATCCACCGTGAAGTCCAGAAAGTCAGTTCTGATTCCGCAGTAGTTGAGGAGCGTGTTGCCCTTTCCCGGCGCGCCGTATCCCACAACCCGCTTGCCCGCTCGTTTCGCCGCGATAAGGAACTCGAGGAGCTTTCGCTTGGTTTCTCGAACTCGTGACTCGAAGTCGTCGTAGTAGGCGAGCGTATCCACGCCCGCCACCGCTTCGCGTTCCCGAAGAGCCAGCAAGCGCTCGGTGACGGACTTCGAAGAGTCGTCCTCGTGCGCAGCGTAGATCCGGATGGACCCGCCATGAGTTGCGAGCTCCTCGACATCGAAGATGGGAAGGCCGTGAGCCTCGAAGATTCGCTCCACCGAATAGAGAGAGAAATAGGAGAAATGTTCGTGGTAGATCTGATCGAATTGATTTCCGTCGATCGTCCGCAATAAATGTGGAAACTCGATCGTTACGACTCCGGTTGGCCCGAGCAGGATCTTGAGTCCGCCCACGAAGTCATTCAGATCGGGGACCTGTGCCAGCACGTTGTTGCCGAGGATCAGGTCGGGATGCCGGCCTGCGCTCCTAAGCTCCTGCGCCACTTCTCTTCCGAAAAATCTTACGATCGTCTCAACGCCTTTTTCCCTTGCGGCCTTTGCGACGTTTGCGGCTGGCTCAATTCCGAGAGAGGGGATGCCTCGCTTTAGGAAGAACTGCAGTAGATAGCCATCGTTGCTCGCAATCTCGACTACCTCGCTTTTCGTGGTGAGCTCGAGGCCCTCGATCATTTGATCGACGTAACGGCGGCAGTGCTCCAACCATGAATCCGAGAAGGACGAGAAGTAGGCGTAATCCGTGAAAATCTCCTCGCCCCCGACGTATTCCTCCAACTGGACAAGGAAGCATTTCTCACAAACCCATACGTGAAGCGGATAGAATGCCTCCATGCCGTTCAGCTGGTCGGCGGCGAGAAAGCTCTCACAGAGCGGAGACATCCCGAGGTCGACAACACGGTGCCGGAAGGAAGTACCGCAAAACCGGCAGCCTCCACGCTTTGGGTGACCTGACAGGGACAGGGTAGGGAAGTCGTGGCGTTGAAGCAGTTCTACTGCCGACATTCAGCTTTGTCTCCGATTGAAGCGCAAGAAAATAAGAGTTGGGGAGGTTCGCGATACCCCGTATGGCGATAGCTGTGCCGCGCATCTGTGGCTATCGGCCGGTCGCAAAGGCGCGATTTATGGGCGTAGAGCAGGACACAACGATGGCTGAGATATCCAAGTGTTGCTTCGCATCGGGAACATGTCGGATGGACGCCACAGGTTGTCCGAAATAGGGGAGTTTGTCGCGCTTTGAGGCGGCATTCCGGCGGATTGTGGGCGGCGCGTGAGTTGCCCTGCCACGACCCGCAGTGCAGCGAACCTCTCATCGCCCAGTGGCCCCGAAATGCGCGTCTTGATCACGGGTAACAACGGATACATAGGGTCGGTTCTGGCGCCTTTTGTTCGGGCAGCGGGACACGACGTCGTCGGCCTGGACACCTTCCTGTTTGAAGGCAGCACGTTCGGCGAGGACACGGAGCAGATCGATTCGCTGCGGATGGACTTGCGCGATGTCCAGGTGGCCGACCTCAAGGGCTTCGATGCAGTCATGCACCTCGCCGCACTATCGAACGACCCGGTTGGGGACCTGAATCCCGAATGCACGTCCCAGATCAATCACCTCGGATCGGTTCGCCTCGCTCGCATCGCCAAAGAGGCCGGAGTAGGGCGCCTGATTTTCGCCTCGTCCTGCAGTCTCTATGGCATTGCCGGCGATGAGATGCTGACAGAAACCGCCGCCTTCAATCCGCTCACTTCGTACGGCTTGTCGAAGGTTTTGTTCGAGCAGGACGTCTCGAAGCTGGCCGATGACGATTTCAGTCCCACCTTCCTGCGAAACGCGACGGCTTACGGGGTGTCGCCGAGGCTGCGCGCGGACGTGGTGGTCAATAACCTCGTCGCAGTCGCGTTCACAACCGGTGAAGTCCTCATTCAGAGCGACGGAACGCCGTGGCGTCCGCTCGTGCACATCGAGGATATCGCCCGGGCGTTCCTCGCCGTCCTGCACGCGCCCCGAGAGATGGTCCACAACCAGGCGTTCAACGTAGGCCGCTCCGAGGAGAATTATCGCGTGCGCGATCTTGCGGAGCTGGTAAAGCAGGTAGTGCCGGGAAGCGTTGTGCGATACGCTGAAGGAGGCGGCCCGGATCCTCGTTGCTACCGCGTTGACTGTGGGAAACTGATGCGCACCCTGCCCGAATACCAGCCGCAGTGGACTGTGCGCCGTGGAATGGAACAGCTTCATGAGGCGTTCAAGGCAAACGGCTTGACCAGTGAGGAGCTTTTCGGCGATCGGTATTTCCGGATCAAGCGGATTCGCGCGCTTCAATCCGAGGGATTGCTCGATGGTGACCTGCGCTGGACGTCGGCAGAAACCCCAGTCCTGGTGGAGAGTGGCGCATGAAGGTCGTGATCTTCTGCGGTGGGTTGGGTATGCGGCTTCGGGAGGCGGGGGACGATATTCCCAAGCCGATGGTGACCATAGGTCACCGCCCCATCTTATGGCATTTGATGAAGTACTACGCCCACTTCGGGCACACCGATTTCATTCTGTGCCTCGGCTATCGCGGCGATGTCATTAAGAAATACTTCCTCAATTACGAAGAGACGAGCTCCAACGACTTCGTCCTGTCCGGTGGCGGGCGTGAGATCGAGCTGATGAACAGGGACATCTCGGATTGGCGAATCACTTTTGCCGACACAGGCGTAAATGCAAATATCGGCCAGCGACTGGTGGCCGTCCGCAAATACCTGGCGGGCGAGGACGTTTTTCTCGCGAATTACGCCGACGGACTGACGGACATGCATCTGCCTTCCGTGATCGAGAGGTTCGAGTCTCGCGGAAAAATCGGCAACTTCGTGAGCATCCGGCCGAATTTGAGTTTTCACGCGGTCTCGGGCCTGCCGGATGGAGGAGTGCGCGAAATCAAGCCGGTGAGAGAAACGGACCTCAGAATCAATACCGGGTTCTTCATGTTTCGGCGCGAGATCTTCGACTATATTCGCGCGGGTGAAGAGCTTGTCGAGGAGCCGTTTCAACGCCTCATCGCCTCGGATCAGCTCTTAGCGTATCCATATGATGGCTTCACTGCCTCGATGGATACGTTCAAGGACAAGCAACACTTCGACGAGCTTTACGCCAAAGGCAAAGCTCCGTGGGAGGTCTGGCAACAAAAGGATGTGACGGCCAATAAGCCGATCCCATCGCTGTCGCCAAATGCCATGATCGCTCAGCCAAGCGCGATCAGCAGGAACAAACCGGCCGTGAAGTATCTCGGCGGCGACTCCATGACTCTGCTCAACTCGCGGGCTCCCGAAACCCCGATAGGGTCCGCCGGGTCATAGCCGGATTTCTCGCGTGTAGTATTTGGACCGCGATGCGACCTGGCCATCCCCAGACCATACCAAGATGAGTGCAGGTCGCAAGCAAACTGTTGTGGTAGGCGGCGGGATTGTGGGACTCTCCACAGCTCTCGCGATGGCCGAGCGTGGATATCCACCGATCGTACTCGAGGCGGAAAATCGGCTGGCGATGCACCAGACCGGCCATAACAGTGGCGTCATTCACTCTGGCCTCTACTACAAGCCGGGCTCCTTGAAGGCTCGCACCTGCCGCGCGGGGCGTGACGATATGTATCGGTTTTGTCGCGAGGAAGGCGTGCCACACCGTCGATGCGGTAAGCTGGTCGTGGCCGTCCGAGAGGAAGAGCTCCCACGTCTGGCTGTTCTCCAAGACCGTGGTACCGCGAACGGAGTGAGTGTCTTGCGCCTCGGTCCGGAAGAAATAAGAGAGCGCGAGCCCGAGGTGGTCGGCATTGCCGGACTATGGGTGGAGGAGACCGGTGTCGTCGACTATACGTTGGTCGCTGAGGCCATCGCTCGTCGTTTGTTGAAGCTCGGTGGTGAGATTCGAACAAGTCATCGCGTGTTGGCCATTCGCGAGGAGCGGACTGAGCAAATTCTTGAAACTACTGGCGGTGTGGTACGGGCCGAGCTCCTGATCAATTGTGCCGGGCTACAGTGCGATCGGGTGGCTCGGCTCGCCGGCGTCGATCCGGGAGTGAGGATTATCCCGTTCAGAGGCGAGTACTACCTCCTTCGCGGTGAGCGAGCCGGTCTCGTTCGAGGGCTTGTCTATCCGGTGCCTGATCCCGCGCTTCCGTTTCTCGGAGTTCACTTCACCAGGGGAATCGATGGTGTCGTGGAAGCCGGGCCGAATGCTGTGCTCGCGCTCAAGCGCGAGGGATACACTTGGCGCGACCTTTCACTAACAGATGTCGGGGACTGGGCTGTCTTTCCCGGGTTCTGGCGAATGGCTAGGCTGCAATGGCGGAACGGAATGGCGGAAATTCTCCGATCCCTCAGCCGAAAACGGTTTCTCGAATCACTTCAGGGGTTGATTCCGAATCTCACCGACGACGACATCGAGGAAGGGCCGAGCGGAGTGCGGGCGCAAGCTGTCGGTCGCGACGGCCGTCTGATCGATGATTTCTACATTCAAACTGGGCGGCGAACTGTTCACGTGCTCAATGCGCCATCGCCCGCGGCCACTGCATCTCTTGCTATCGGCCGCGAAGTGGCTGATCGCGCTCTTCAGTTGAACCCGGCTGCATGAAGCCGGCTACACGAAATGTCTGAGGATACGTTCATGAATCTCGCGGTTGCGCCGTCAATATCCGTTGTGATCTGCACCTGGAACCGGAGCAGCGTGCTTCGGCAAACACTCGAGCAGATGACTCTGCTCGATGTGCCCGCTGAAATTCAGTGGGAGCTCATAGTGGTCAACAACAATTGTTCGGACGACACCGACAGCGTGCTTGCGTCATTCGAAGGGAGACTTCCGCTGCTCCGTCTGTTCGAGCCGACCCCTGGCAAATCTCACGCTGCGAACCTCGCGGTACGTGAGGCCAAAGGCGAATACATGGTGTGGACCGACGACGATGTGCTCGTGGATCCGAATTGGCTGAAAGGTTATCTCGCGGCATTTGCGAAGTGGCCTGACGCGACTCTCTTTGCGGGAGCTATCGACCCCTGGTTCGAGGGCCGTCCTCCATTGTGGCTGGAGCAGGTGTTCCCGCACGTTGCGAATGCGTACGCTGCACTTGATCACGGTCCAATCGGGTTTGCGATGACCCGGGACACATACCCTTACGGTGCCAACATGGCGCTCAAGCGTGCCGCTCATCTTCGCGAACCTTATGACACGAGACTCGGTCCTCGTCCAAACAGCGGAATCCGTGGAGAGGAGATGGTATTGGCGCGGCGTCTCCTATCCAGCGGAGACACGGGTAGATGGGTACCCGAAGCGCGAGTTCGTCATTTTATCCCAATCGAGCGGCAGACGCTGACGTATTTGCGGCAATATTTTTTTGGGTCGGGGGAAGTTCTCGGTATTATGGGTAAGCGCGATCCGGAAGAGCACCTCGCACTCGGTCGCCCGCTTTGGCTCTGGAAAGAGGCCCTGCTGTCTGAGATCCATTATCGAGCAGGCAGAATATTCCGATCCCCCGATAAGTGGATCGTAGCCTTCAAGAATGCCAATGTCGCACGCGGCCGGCTAAAGACCTACGCGTCTGCGGGAGCTGGGTAGTCACACCGAGCGCCGCTGCTACAGTGCGCTCGATTCAGCGTGAAACGTTTCGCAGCAACTGATCGAGCGCGACTCCGTTAGCGCGCCAGGAGAAAGCCGACTTCGCGGTACTCAGCGCCAAATCGCCCAAGCTTGCCCGGCGTTTCGGGTCGAGCAATAGATCGATCACGAGCGTCGCCAACTCCGCTCCTTCTGCCGCCAATAGCAGTTCCGGTGCTGCCTGCGTGAGACCGTTCGTCGCAATTGGAGTCATCACTACGGGAGTCCCCACCGACCAGGCCTCCAGGATCTTGTTCTTGATCCCGGCGCCCGTCCGCATCGGTGCGACTGCAAGCCATGCCTCGGCGAGGCACACCTGCACGCTCTTCACGTCAGCGACGAGCTCTATACCGGCGCGGGAGCCGAGTTCAGCAATCTCCGGTGTCGGACTTCGGCCTACGATCTGGAAGACGGCATCCGGGATCCGCGCCCTTACACTTGGCCAGATCTCGTCCGCGAAATACAGAACGGCATCGATATTTGGCTGATAGCTCAGGACGCCGGTGAACATCACGGTTGGGCGCAACGCTCGCTTGGTCCCGTCTGTAACTGGGACGTCCACTCCGTTGGGAATCACTTGGACGTTGCGGACACCAATTATCCGACTAAGGACTTTTGCGTCTGCGTCTCCAACAACGACGGTGGCAGCTGAGACGCGACGCATTTGAAACTCATATCGCGTAACGTGAGCGAAATGGCTTACCTGACGTCGCAGCTCGGCGTAGCCTCGTGCACGTATCAGCGACCGCCACGCAGCGAGTGTCATGCAGTCTACCCGATCACTGACCGAGACCGGCATGTCGGAGATTGCATCGCGAAGGTATTCCATGCCTCCCCAAAAGAGTGCGACTGTTGGACGGTGCGCCCGAATGGTCTCTGCTACGGTCTTCACAAATGGCCGTACGTCATACTGCGAAGGGAGGTACATCCACGGACTTGCCCGGTCGACGTTGATCTCGGCGCTGAGTGATACGCCGTTCTCTGCCGACGACTCACCTCCGGCTGGACAAATGAGTACGATCGACCAGCGGGGGGAAAGCTCCTGAAGAAGTCGCGATACCCGTAGAGCCATCCCGTCTCGGGGTGGCCACGGAGGCACGGGTGAAATCGCGAGGAGGGTTGGACGCGTTTCAGGCTCAGCGAGCGCGAGAGATGGCTCGCGTGGTTCGGTCACGGTCCGCCGCCGTTGGCCGTCATCGCATTTGTTCGTGTGGTCATCAAGCGACCAACTTACGACAGCCAGCCCGACTCGGAAACTGCCCCGACAACGACCGGGTCAACGATTTCCTCAGCGCGTCGGCGTTTCCCGTCGTACGCGGCTAGTGCACCGCCGCCGACGATTCCCAACACCACAGCGGACCAGTCGCGCATCGACGCCGCTGGCAATCCGAATACGTGCGGTATCACAACCAGTCCGGCAATCAGAGTCGCGGCTCCGGCCACCAAGCCGAGGGCGACCCCCTCCGGGCTCCAGTGAGTATTGGTCCTGCGCGCAATGCATACGCCCAGGTATCCAATGGGTACCGTGAGGCAGGCAGTCCAGATCAGCGAAATAGCTAGCTCCATTGGGGTATCCTCGATGTACCACTGAAATGGCAACACCAAAGTCCATCCAAGTGCGGCGCTGACGCGAATGTCGCGGCGGCGGGTCATTGACGGAGTTCGTGCCGTCAATTGCGATTCGCGACCGTCATACCTTGCGGTCAGGCGTAGAGGTTGGCTCGAGGAGGAACCGGTTTCAGCGATGCTACCCGCAAATACATGGGGCATTGCGAAAAGTGGCGGACGAAGGCGAAGGATCGCTGCGCCGGTGCGCACGGCAAACAATAACTGTTGCTCATCCTGAGCCAGCAGAAGAATCTCTCGTTGTTGATCGTCTGCAATTCGCACGATGGGAGCAATCCCAGTTGTAGGCTTCGTGGAAAGAACGATCACGGTGAGCGTGCCGCCGCCCAGCACTCGATGCCCGACGCTGTCGGTCTCTCTGAGCTCGGTGTCCGTAATTGCGATGGCGCCGAGTCTGGCATCGAGCACCTGCCCAGGAAAGGCTTCGAGATTCTCGAATTTTCTCGCGATCTGTCCGTATTCTTTAGAATCCGGAATTGACGGTGAGAACGCAAAGCTGGAAATCGCTTGAATGGCGAGCCAGATGCCGCACCAAACCATGCCGAGAACTGCGGCAATCCGCGGTGGCGTGCGCAACCAGATCGCGGAGTTGTTGGCGACCGCGAAGCCCACCGCACCACCAACGGTGTTGGTGAGCACATCCCCAAGAGTTGCGTCTCGCCCGGGAATGAAGAAAAACTGAGTAGCCTCGAGCGTTATCGACAGGGCACACGAGGTCAGAATGGCCCGCTTCCAGGGGACGCCACTCAACGCCAGCCCGATTCCGAGCGGGAGAAACAGAAGGACGTTGAGGATCGCATCGACACCCCCGCGCGTTCCGCAGACGAGGCACAGATGCGAATCCAGCGACTGGTCCGGAGCAGGAAGCAGCGTCGCGAACAAGATCGCAACGACACTGGCAATCGCAATGGCGCCTCCGATCCTCCGGAGGTGTGGCGTCGGGGCAACACTACCCTGCATGGAGAGCAGTCAAGGTTTGGGGATAAACATATGAGGGAAGGGCCTTCGCGTTGTGGGGCAACGACATAGCACAGGACGTCCGGCGATTCTGGCCCGCGCCGGAAGTGGCATTTGAAGTGCCTCGACACAGACAGCGCACGTTCAGCGCCGCCCGCCTCGCCTCTTTCCATCGCCATGCACCCAGCGCAACTCGCGACCTCGCATTTTTTTACGGTTGACGTGGAAGAACACTTTCAAGTCAAAGCGTTGGAGTCCCTCGTGCGACGCGACGAGTGGTTGTCACACCCGACCAGAGTCGGTGGCAGCATCGATGCCCTTCTCACGAGTCTTCAGCGTCACGGGACCCGGGGGACCTTCTTCGTTCTCGGATGGCTCGCGAAGCATCGCCCAGAGGTTGTGCGCGCGATCGCCAATGCAGGTCACGAAATCGGTTCACACGGCTTTTGGCACGAACGCGTTTCAACGCTAAGTCCGGGTGCCTTCCGAGAAGATATCCGGTCGTCCAAAGCTGCGCTCGAAGATCTCGTGGGGACGCCCGTGCTTGGCTATCGCGCGCCGAATTTCTCGATCATTCCCGGATGCGAGTGGGCTTTCGATATTCTGCTCGAGGAAGGCTACCGCTATGACTCGAGCTTATTTCCGATTCGGCGACGCGGATATGGATATCCCGCCGCGCCGCGGCTCCCCCACGTCATTGAGTGCGCTAGCGGACGGCTCGCAGAATTTCCATTAGCAACGACGAGCATTCTCGCTTACCCCGTACCTGCGGCAGGTGGTGGCTACCTGCGTCAGTTTCCTTACGGACTGATTCACCGCGCATTTCAAGAAGCAACTAACCGTGGCGAGTCGGCAACTTTTTATATCCACCCCTGGGAGATCGATCCGGGCCAGCCACGGTTACCGGTCTCCAGCGTTAACAGAATTCGGCACTATCGTGGTCTAGATGGCGCGCTCCCTCGCGTTGAGCGACTGCTCGAAGCGTTCAAGTTCGGACCGATCGCCTCGCACCTGCCGCGGTTGGAGGCTCACGTAACGACGACTGCCAAAGAGGGCGCTGCCTGATGACGCAGGTCGAGCGCTTCACCGGAAGCGAAGAAGCTTGGGATGGGTTTGCCGCGGCGCAGGCTGGTTACACTCATTTTCACCGCCTGCGCTGGCGCCGCGTGATCGAGCGCACTTTTGGTCACGAGTGCGTTTACCTTGCGGCCCGGAACCTCACGGGCGAGCTCATCGCAATATTGCCGCTCGTTCGGGTGCGAAGCGTGGTTTTTGGCCACTACCTCGTGTCGATGCCCTTTCTGAACTACGGTGGCCCGCTCGGAACAGATCAGGGAATTCTCGCATTGGTCGACGCGGCCATCGAAATCGCCCGACGCGAGAGGGTAAAATTGCTCGAAATGCGAAGCAACATCCCACTCCGGATCGGGCTTCCGGTGTCGCATCGAAAAATCACTGTCGTGCTAGATTTGCCCGGCAATCCCGCTGCTCTCCTCAAGGGTTTCGGCGCAAAGCTGCGAAGTCAAATCCGACGGCCCCAGAAAGAAGGAGTAACAGTCGTCTTCGGCCGCGAGCAGGTCGAGCCGTTTTTCGCTGTCTTCTCACGACACATGCGCGATCTGGGGACGCCAACCCAATCGCTCAACTTTTTTCAGCAGATCGCCGACGAGTTTCCTGAGGATTGTTGGTTCGCGACCGCGTACCTGGCCGGAAAACCCGTTGCCGCTGGCTGCGGTTTTCGTTTTGACGCCGAGTTCGAGATGACGTGGGCATCTTCACTCCGCGAATACAACCGCGAATCGCCAAACATGCTCCTCTATTGGGCATTTATGGAACGAGCGATTGGTGACGGTGTCCGCCGTTTCAACTTTGGGCGATGCACTCCCGGCAGCGGAACGCATCGGTTCAAGATGCAATGGGGTGGGCGCGAACAGCCGCTCTGGTGGTATCGTCGCGCCGCGTCAGATAGGGTGATCACGCCGTCACCGAAAGACGGTCCATTCCGCTGGGGGCCCCACATATGGCGGCGTCTGCCCGCTTCGATTGCAACCGCCTTCGGCCCGTCGATCGTCAGGTACATCCCGTGATGTGGCGCTGGCAACCTCCTGTGATGTCTCCGGTTTCACCCCGATCTCTCGTCAACGGGATGGGTGCGGCAATGGGCGTTCGATCGCACGATCAGCGCGCCGTGGTCGCGGCTCTCTGCCAGCGCTATTCCGCGAGCGACGCTCTTCTCACCGACAGTGGGACTTCCGCCCTCGTTCTCGCGCTTCGAGAAATTCTTCCCCCTGGCGGTACCATCGCGTTACCCGGTTACGCATGCGCGGATCTCACTACGGCCGTAGTCGGCGCCGATATGCGAGTGCGGCTTTATGACCTTGACCCTTCGACGCTGAGTCCTGATCTCGACTCGATGAGAAAGGTGGTCGGCCGCGGAGTTGATGCGATCCTGGTTGCGCACCTTTACGGATATCCCGCTGATGTCCTCGGGGCAGCGGCGATCGCCGCTGAACACGGAATACCCGTAATCGAGGACGCAGCGCAG
>JAXDME010000288.1:0-4896 GCA_034666285.1 Gemmatimonadaceae bacterium
TCAGAATATTTTCGGGTTTCAGATCACGGTGCAGGATCCCGTTCGCGTGAGCAACGATGAGACCGTCGAGCACCTGCTCGACCTGTGTCGCTATTTCGCCCAGCTGGCGCGGACCTGATCTCTGAACGAGACTAGCCACGCTGCCTTCCTCCGCCAGTTCCATTGTATACCAGGAGAGATCGCCGCTCGAATCCCAGTCATAGATGGGGACTATCGCCGGATGGGCGAGCTGCGCCGCAAGTTTTGCTTCGCGCCAGAATGCCCGAACCGCCTTGCCGTCGCGTGAGATGGCCGGGTGAAGCGCCTTGAGAGCAACTTCCCGTTCGAGCGATAAGTCTCTGGCACGCCAGACCGTTCCGAACGCGCCGCTCCCGAGTTTGGACAGGATCTCATAGTCATCGCCAACAGCCCACCGCATCCGTGTCTCGGCCGACTCGTTCACGATCTTGTCGGGCTCTCCGCGGACCATGACCACCGTCCGGGCCGGGTCTCCATGCTCCACCGACCTGAGCAGAACCGCTAGCGAAGGAAAGCGGTCTGCGGCGTTGACTGAAAGCGCACGGTCGAGCGCCGATGCCAGCGCTTCGGGAGTTTCGGGTCTCACCAGCTTGACTGGAGGGACGCCTCGCGCTGGTGGGGCTTCCCCAGTAAGGGCAGTGAAGCACGTCGCTGCCAGTTGCCACTGATCGCTGGCGGGCGTCGGGACCCATTCGTTCGCCTCCCACTCGGGTGGCGTGGGGAGAGGCTCGGCGTGCATAGGCCGGGCTTCCAGCGAGCGAGCTTCGTGGGGACCATTGCCCGGTCTGACACCGGCCGGAATCGTCTCTCGCGGAACTGCCCATTGCCATTCGAGCATCCACAGGCGCCCAGTCGGAGTCGTCCAGAGGGCGTCGCCATTGAGTCCACCGTGCGCAATCCCGGTTTCATGCAGGTACGCGAGCGTCGAACAGGCACCCCGAAGAAGCTGAAATACGTAGGGAATGTCGGCTAGTCCAAGCCGGCCTAGCCGAGCCCGGACGGTTTCGCCGGTTATCCACCGGCGCAGATACCCGGGACCGCGTCGCACGTCCGTGTACGCGGTCCAGTAATGGTACGTCGTGGGAATCGAGGGATGGCTTCGATGCCCGAGCTGCCTCGCTTCCTCGAACAGCCACGCGGTGTGACCCGGGTCAGGGGCGGTGACCAGCGAGAGCGATCGTCCGAGCGCGTCGATCACTTCCTGGTAGTGCCGGTAATCGCCTATCATCCCGCCCGGTCCCCACGCCCAGTTCGGTGGAAGTTGCCACTCGGCGATGTGCGGCGGCAGGATCTTGGTCGCGCGTGGCGTCAGGACTCCACGGTTTGCCGGCGTCACGCTTCCGACCTCACGAGCACTATGAGCACTCTTGTACCCCTCCCCTCTTCGCTCGTAATTCCGATTTCTCCTCCCCACGCCTCAATAAGCCGCCTGCTTACGGCGAGTCCGAGCCCGCTTCCAGTGGTCCGCGTGGAGAAATGTGGCTCGAAAATGCGCGGCAACACACCCGGGGGGATACCCGCACCGTCGTCCACCGTCTCGATCATCACTCGCCGGTCTTCTTCCCGGAGGCTCACGTCCACGCGTCGCGCACCCGCGAGACGCGCGTTCTCGAACACGTTGAGCAGGACATCTCTCATTTCGTCCTTGTGCGCCATTGCCCAAATCTGGCGATCGGCTCCGCGCACCTGCCACTTCACTACCCGATCTCCCATTTGCTCCAGAGCGATCACATCCCTGACGACCGAGGCGACGTCAACCGCCACCGCTGGCGGCAGATCAGCCGGGGCACTGCCGTATCTGCTGAAGGAGCGAGCAATCTCGTCCAGTCGGTCGATTTCCGCGAGAATTCTCCTCACGTTCTCGTTGAGAACTGTATCGAAATCAACTCTCGGGTCGCTGCGCGCTCGGCGCAGATGCTGAACGCCAAGTCTTATCGGAGTGAGCGGGTTCTTGATCTCGTGCGCGACCTGCCGCGCCATCTCCCCCCACGCGAGCACGCGCTCTGCTCGTGCCACCTCGATTCTGCTTAGCTCTAGATCTCTGGCAAGGCGCTTCGCCGCGATTCCGCTCAACCAGAGTGCCGCGAGCGCTCCGACCGCCGTCGCGAAGAGAACCAGCATTCCGAGGTCACGACGACGTCTATCCAGAGCGAGATCATCGCTGCGCGCCGGCGCCCCAAGGACGTAACGTTCCTGTCCAGGGCCAAGCGCCGCGGTGTAGCCGAAGAGAATTTTTGCAGGGCCGACCGTTTCCTCCGACGCGGCGGTGAGCTCGCCCGCGCTCGCGAGCCTGAGCTGCACTGCGGGCGGTAGAGGACGGCCCGCAGGCGCGAGAGCATCGAGAAGACTGTCGCTCGTTCTTGTGAGAAAACCGTTGGAGTAAAGAAAAAGTGGCGTCTCGAACCGTTGTTCCGCGGCGGGCAGCTGGTCGTATTCGTTCGCCGCTGCCACCGCGTGCAACGTCTCGTGCACGAGGACCTCCTTCGTCTGGAGGTCGTCGCCCCGCAACCTCTGGTAGGACCAGATCGCAAATGCGACCGCTGGTACGATGAAGAAAGCGAAAAGCGCTAGCGTGAGTCGCGCGTGATAGGTGTAGATCCAATGACCCGCCCGCACGCGCAGCCACCGCAGAAACCCCTTTTCAGGCAGCGCGCCTAGCAGCCAGACAAATCCAGCCACCAGAAGATCGAGAAGAAACACCAGCAATCCGCGCTCGGCTCGCGCCCATACCGACCTAAGATCGAGTTCGATGTGGGCCCGCTTCGTCCCCGCGGAAGTCGAGATGAGCCGATCCCCGTGAAGCTCGTCCCCCATGCGATGCCACATGACTCTCGACGTGTCAGCGGCGACCGCGGGAGAGATGTCCGTGAGCCCGACCGCATACGGCGGATCGCCGCCTGACTGGGAGGCCATCCCCAGAAGAGCGGCGTATGGGTTGGCGGCGAGCAGCCTCGTTCGCGGAAAAACGAGAACGGAAGTTACGCCCCCAGCCGGATGCCTTACTGCGGAAAGGATCTGCACACCGGTAGGACCGAGAACGCTGCGCGTCACCGTCTGGTTCGTGGCTATTGCCTCGCGAACTGTCTTTACTATTACCTCGGAATCCACCTGAGCATCGGTGACCGCGAATTCCGCTATTTGATTTGCCTTCTCGTCCCACGCGCCCAGAGTCGCCGGATACTCCGCGGCCGCGAGATCCGATGACGCGTAGGACTCTAGCAGCGCGGCGCGATTTTTCGGCGGAGACGACTGGGCGAGATCAGTCGCAAAACGGCGCGAAAGGAGCACGACGTAATCGTCGACATGGCCGAGCGCGGCGACGTCTTCCTCCGCGAGCTGCATGCGCTGATGCAGTGTTGTCGACCACAATCCGGCCAATGCCACGATCGCCGCCACGCTCGCGATGACGACACCCGACCGAAGTGACACGCTGCCAGGCTTGTCGAACGCCATTCGCAGCAACCAGTACGTCGCCAGAAGGACCGCGAACAGAAAAATGAAGAGGGGAATCTCCCACGAGAGCCAAAGTCCCGGCGTCGATCCCCACGGCGGCTGGCCGATGCCTCGAACGATGTTAGAGGCAAAAGGAATCCCGATTCCCAGTGTGACCACAGCAGCAACGGCGGAGTACGGACGCGACCAGCGCGAGCTGGGGTGCGCTCGGATTATCGCATACACTCCGAATAGCACGAGCGCCGAGCTGATGGAGAGCGCCGCTGCGTTGGCCGTCAGCGGACCGCCGAGCTTAGAGAAGTAATAGGCTGGATCGAAGATTCGCGACGTGTTCGAAAAGGAATTCCAGGGCACGAGAGCAGTCACACCGACCGCAACAACGAGCGCGAAAAGGCGCTCGGAAAGGGAGCGGCGATCGCGCCAGGCGTAGACGAGAAAAGCGAGAACGAGAATCACGAGCGCGATCGTCCCTCTCGCTCGCAAAGTCGACGCGCTGCGGAATCGCACCTCTCCGGGATCTGCCAATCGTGGAAGTGCGCGAAGGATGGGCTGCCGCCGGTACACCAACACAACCGGCCCTCCTCGCAGGTCGTGGGGCGAGGCGAATTCGTAGGACGCCACGCCTTGTATCGGAGCCAAGCGGGAATCAAGCGACTTCGTAAGTCGGTCGGCGGGGGCGACGGCGTGAAGAATCACGGACGCAACGGCGCGCCTATCGCCGCGAATCTTGACGACGTTGAGTGTCGTGTAGAAAGGAGAAAATGTCGCGCTGACCGGCGTCAGGACAGAATCGGGATCGATCCTTATCCTTCCCGCCCAGGCGAGCGGCCGGTTGTGATCGAAGAGGACCACCGATTCGCCGTCCCTCTGCTGCGCACGGCGGTGGAGAAAAGCAAACGCTCCCGGCACATCAGCGGGGACATCCAGCGCGGCCGTCGCACGCTCCTGCAGACGCTGGACGGCCTCGTCGAGAGAGCGCTCGAGCGCGCGTACCGCACCTTCGGCCGCCTGTGCGCGGTCAGTCTCGTTTCTGGCCGGGCTCCCCGCGGTTCGCGGGATTGCTGGAGTTCTGACCCAAATCGCGATGAGAAAGAGGGGGACCGCGGCCAACGCGAGGATTGCGCGTCGTCGCAGGGACCCGCTTCTTACATTCAGACTACTGACTGACGCGATGACTCTTCCCTCCCCCCTTCCAGTTTCCGGCCCCTTGCGGGTCAAAGAGCTCAACCCGGCTCAGGTCACTGCCGTGCTCGGCAACGACCCGCGTCTCATCATACCCATCGGGACGTGCGAGCAGCACGGACCCCATCTCCCACTTGGCTGCGACACCATCATCGTGGAGCACATGGCCGATGATCTGTCAGCGGAATATGGCGTGTTGAGGGCACCGACGGTGGAGTATGGCGTAAACGTGGACACGGAGCG
>JAXDME010000289.1:0-6735 GCA_034666285.1 Gemmatimonadaceae bacterium
TCGTAATCATCAGGTGCTTTGCCGAAAATTCGACTAGGGTGTGGGTGGGATCGATTTTCCAGGCTGTCTTGGCCCCAGCAGCTGGGGCCGTTGTCGCGGGTGCGGTCATTTGATTTCCTCGGCGATCTTTCGGTGAGCAATTACCCATCAACTGCTGCTAATGGGACTGGACTTACTATTGATATGCTAGTATACTTTAGTAAGTATCTTGTGTCAAGCGGCCTCTATCCCAATTTTTGTCCATGCTCCGGAACGATTTACCTGCCCCCGTGTGTGCTCGGTTCCACAAAGCCGTCGAGCTGATCGGCGGCCGCTGGACAGGCGCGATCATCCAGACCCTGCTTCAGGGAAAGACTCGCTACGCCCTGATCAAGGCCGCCATTCCGGACATAACCGATCGGATGTTGTCGGAGCGGCTGCGTTCCCTGGAGTCCGAAGAGCTCGTGACGCGAAGAGTCGCTCCGGAGAGCCCGATTCGCGTCGAGTACGAGCTCACCGACAAGGGCAGATCTCTTCAAAAGGCATTGCACGAGATTGGCGCGTGGGCCGAGCGTTGGATTGCGCTCGAGTCGGATCAACCGCTGAAGAAAACTCGAAAAGCCGCCGGCTGACACTAGCGGAAGGACGCCCGCTTCCCGACTTGCGTCCCTAAGCCGTGTTGATTGTGCCCGCAAAGACGGTTGCCGGCGCCTCAGCTCAACTTTGCGCAGTTGCTCAACGCGCTGGACTCGTTGAATCATTCGGCATCGCGCTACGACCGCGCTTACAACCGCGCGGTAACGGAAGGCCGCCTCGCCAATGCGAAGAGCATCAATGACCGGTTGATTCAGGCCGAGCGTGCGCTGACTTCAGCTGAAGGTCCTCAAGAACAGACCATGGTACGTACACATGCTCTATGCGCCGGGTTTCTACACTGGCTATGGGGTGAAGATATGCCTGGCGCCTAGTACGTGGCCTGATAGCTCAATCGAAAGCCTCGTGCAGGTTGCGGGATGAAATCCTTGATCACTGAGAGATTGTCTCGGTACACGCGATTGAACAGGTTGTCGCAATGAAGACTGATGTCATTCACCAGACGTTGTCGTGTAAAGCGCAGGCCAACGCCGACGTTCACTATCGCGTATCCGGCGGTTGGAGTGTCGCCCTCACCGAGTCGGGTTTGCCTGGCCGCTCCGCGCGCTTCGATCATGCCCATATAGACCGGGTCTTGATATGTAAGACGCAGCAGACCTCGTAGCGGAGGCGTGAAGGGAAGGGGAACGTGCTGCCTGGTATCCTCCGCGTTCACATAGTCAGCTCCTGCCCTGAGTGCAAAGTTCTGGACTGGCTGGAGAGTGACGCTCGCGTCGAACCCGAACAGACGAGCATCGGTCCCGCCGAATTGACGCACTGGAAAACCTTGGATCGTGTCGCCGCGCAGGAATCCGTAGATGTAGTGACGGATGTTGTTCACATAGGGCGACAACTCGAAGGATGTGTTTGCGAAGCTTCCTTTGAGCGACGCGTCCACCCCGAACCCGGTTTCGGGTCCCAGCGCCGGTGTGCCGATTGTGTACGTCCCGCTTGGAGCGTCCAGTCCGTTCGCAAACAACTCCTGCACCGTCGGTGCGCGAAATGATCGGGCAAGACTCAAAGATCCCGTGAAATGCGGAGTAATCTGCTGGATCGCCCCCAGTGAGGCTGTCAGCGCGTTGGAAAGACGTGACTCGTTTATCGTCTGGAAAAACGGATCGGTCGACTGCGGATAGGGACGCGTTTGAATCTTGTTGTAATCGTATCGCAGACCGGCCTGCAATCGAGTGTTGTCAGCCGCCGGATACTCTTCGAAGGCATATCCCGCAAATCCGTTTGTCCGGGAATTGGGTCCGAGAGGCTCGTCACCTTCTATCGTAAGGTCTTCGATGTTCGCCCACAGCCCCAGCGTGCCCTGAAGTCTCCCGAGCGGCTGATGCTGCAGCTGTACGACGCCATTGAAGGCTCGCTTATGGAAATGGTTCGCTTGAGGATCGGAGACGCCGCTCGCATCCTGCGCAGTCGGAAATTCGGAGTGGTTGTAGTCGTTGAGGCTTCCGGTGAATTTCAGTTGTCTCGCGAACGAAAGATCTGAATTAAGGACGCTGCGCAATTCGAGCGTATTCCGCCGTTCCGCGATCCGCGACGTAGTCGGAGGTACGTTCACAAAATCCGGGTTTGGCGGCACGCCGGGTATGCCGTAGTTCACCTCGAAGTGCTTGCCTCCGATCCCGAATGTTCCGATGTCCCCCTGATATGCGTACCCGAGACCTGCTTCGCCGCTATGGTCAAACGTCTGCGGCATCCGGTCGAGATTGAAGACTGTGCCTGTGCCTGGGTCAGTGTAGTTCCCCGAAGGAATCCTGACATTGTTGGCCCTGACTCCGCCCGCCGACACACGAAATGCCTGATTCCCCTGACTGTAGATGTTGTTGACGTAGCCCGCGCCGCCGCCGCTTACAGTGTTTCCCTCGACTGCGATTGTGCCTGACAGCGGATGATCCGATACGGACGGAACGATGTCAGTGATGACGTTCACGAGTCCGCCGATCGTGCTGGGGCCGTAGAGGATTGTCGCCGGCCCACGAACCACCTCGATCTGCGAGATGCTGATCGCCTCGATAGGAGTAGCGTGAGCGGGATCGAAAGTCGCCAGGTCGCCCATACGAAGTCCGTTTTCCAGCACTAGCACTTCGTTGTCACCCAGACCTCGCAGAATTGGCCGCGACGGAGCAGACCCGAGACTACGAGTCGTGACGCCTGGGAGATCCGAGATTTTCTCGGCGAAGCTCATTCCCGGACTATTCTCGAATTCCAACCGGGATTTGGACGCTGTTGACTGATACTGTTCGTCGGAAGTCCGTGCGACGGGTGACGCGGACACGATGACTTCTTTCAGGTGGATCGCCGATTCCTGGAGGTTGAACGATACATCCGCCAAATCGCTTACGACTTTTACGGTGTCGATCGCCGATGCGTATCCCGTAACTCCGACGAATACCCGGTGAGTTCCCCTTGGGACATTTGAGAAAGTGAATTGCCCCTGCGCGCCGGTATGCTCGATTCGATCGAGATCGAGAAGTCGTACTGTCGCGCCGACTATCGGGCTGCCGGCACTCTGGACCGTTCCAGTGATGGTTTGAGCCTCGAGTGTGGCCGGCAGCAGGAATTGGAAGGCCATCGCAATGCAGGTTGCGATCAGAATAGGTCGGATTTCTCTCATTTGAGCGAAATCTGTCTGGCGTGAGCACGTCACTGCAAGTGTAGAGCAATCCTCCAGCGTCAACCACAACGAAGGAGAAGAAGAGCCGGCATGAGCATCTGCCGGCTCTTCTTTCCACGATCTCAATACACGAAGATGACGTTTACGCCTACAGTCGTCTGCTTGTCCGCAAGAGTGCCGCGCTTGGTAAGGATCGGCTGGTTCGCCTTGTCGTAGCGCAGGTCGCCCCGCATAAGAACGTGGTCCGTGAACTTGAAAGTCGGCGTGAGCGTTCCTTCTGACAGGGTCGCCCTGGTGCCCGTGCCTAGCCGTACACCGTCTTCGTCGTGAAACGTCTCACCGCGGAGCGCGACGGAGAACTTGTTCGTCAGCGCGAGCGTCGCGTAACCGGCGATTCCCTTCCACGTCGCGTCGGATCCGGGATTTACCAGGCTCGTGCCGTCCTCTTTCCCGTAATCGCCGTTGAGGCCCAGTGTCAGCGTGCTGGTCGGCTTGAGTATGGCCACCAGATCGAAGACGTTGCGCTTGGTGTGGTTATCGTTTGCGAGCTCAGGTCCTCCGATCCAGTTGAACAAAATCTGGAGCGGCGAGATTGGTGTCAGCGTGAGCTGGGCGCCCACAGACTTCGAGTGGTTATTGTCACGCAAAAGGTCCCAGCCATTCACCACCTCGACCATCCCGGCCACCTTGCTCGTGAAGGCGTAGCTCGCCTTGACTCCCGTGTGCGTGAATGGAATTGCGTAGCCGAAGAGGATCGAGCGGCTGTAGTTGTCGTTGTAGCCGTCGTATCCCTCGATTACCTCGTATCCCAGGTGCGTGACGAATTTTCCGACATCGAAGCGCAGTCCGGAGCCGAAGGGCGCGATGTAGCTGGCGAACGCCTGTTTCAGATCGAACTGCGCCGCGGTCTGATCCTGCGTCTTCGTGATCTGCGGGATCGAGTTTCCGGCGTCGAAGTCCACGCGGAATCCAGCGTCATTCGGCTTTGAGGCGGCGATCTGCACCACCAGCTCCGCGACGTCGAGGTTGAATGAGTTGTCGTTGAAATCGAAAACGCGATAGCTGTTCGCGCCCGTCGTCGGGCGGTTGGCATTGTACACATAGGCAGTGGAGACGAAAGCGTTGACCGCCAGATCGTTGAACCATTTCGGAAGTGCCTCCGCTTTAGCCGCCGCTGTGCTGTCTACGGGTGTCTTGCCGGAATCGGCGTGCGGAGCTGCGGCGATCAGTTGCGCGTTTTGTACTTTCGCCTCCTGCGCGCCTGCGGTGACCGCCGCCGCGAGAGTCGACAGCGTGAGCATCGTCAGCCCCGCGCGGATTGCGCGCGGGCCTGCTCGGGATGGAGGAACCGATACACGCGGCGCTGCCAATATTCCATTCGTCATCTCAGTCTCCTTAGTATGGGTGGCACAGCACATCTTGACCTAGGCTGCTACCTCGTCCTTTGGCGACACCGTGAGAATCACGCTCTCGGAGCCGCTGATCATGTACTCGGGGTAGGCCGATGAACCGTGTTCGTGCAGGTCTAGTCCTTCGAGCTCACCTTCCGGCGAAACCCGCAGCGTACCGGTTGCTTTGACGGCGTACATCAGCACCATCGCGGACGCGAACGTGGCCGCGGTGACGGTGGCGCTCCCGATGAGTTGCGCCTTGAGTGTACCAAACCCGCCGCCATAGAAGAGCCCGCTCACGACGGTTGAGACATCCTGGCCAATCGGAGTCGGAGCGCCGTATTTGCCGGCGGCGAAAAGGCCAAGCGACAACGTGCCCCAGATGCCACCTATGAGATGGACCGGAACTGCGCCGATCGGATCGTCGATGCGGAGGTATTCGAGCGCATCGATTCCCCAGACTACTACGAGACCTCCACCGATGCCGATGAAGAACGCGCCGACCG
Source organism: Gemmatimonadaceae bacterium (assembly GCA_034666285.1). Classification (GTDB taxonomy): domain Bacteria; phylum Gemmatimonadota; class Gemmatimonadetes; order Gemmatimonadales; family Gemmatimonadaceae; genus UBA4720. The sequence goes on from JAXDME010000289.1 coordinate 5,133, forward strand.
GGTCGACCCAGTAGCAGGGACACGTGATCGCCACCAGGCCGGCGAGGAATCCGTTGGTCAACAGCGCCAGATCCCATTTCTTGGTGCGTACATACGCATAGGCGAGCGCGGTCAAGCCGGCCGAGCAGGCAGCGAGCGTCGTGTTGAAAGACACGCGTCCAATGCCAGCTGTGTCGAGGGCGGAGAGAGTGCTGCCCGGGTTGAACCCGTACCACCCGAACCAGAGAATCAATCCACCCGCTGCTCCGATGATGAGATCGTGCGCCGGCATCGGGCCGCCACCATCTCTCTTGAACACTCGACCGAGCCGCGGACCGAGCGCAATCGCGCCGGCGAGTGAGATCGCCCCACCAATCGTGTGCACGACTGTAGACCCGGCAAAATCGTGGAACGCAATCGGTCCCATCGTTGCGAGCCACCCATCAGGACCCCACGCCCAGTGACCGATGATCGGGTAGATGAACCCAGTGACTCCGATGCTGTAGAGCAGATCTCCAACGAAACCGCAACGGCCGATCATCGCTCCCGAAGTGATGGTCGAGCAGGTGTCGGCGAAAGCGAATTGGAAAACCCAGAACGCGAGCAGAGCAACACCACTCGTGCCATACGTCGCGGCTAGGCCCTGAAGGGCAAAGCCATGCAAGCCGATGAATCCGTTTCCCGGCTCGAACATGAACGCGAATCCCCAGAGCCAGAACGTGACACCGCAAATGCAGGTGTCGGCGATTCCTTCCACCAGGATGTTGACCGACTCCCGCGAGCGCGCAAACCCGGCCTCGAGCAGCACGAAGCCAACCTGCATGCCGAACACGAGAAATGCAGCCACCAGCGTCCACACCGTATTGATCGCGTTGACCGTCGCCATCGGATCGAGCGCCGGGGCGGGGGTCGTCGGTGCCGCCTGGGCTCCGAGGACTGCGGGCAGGAACCATCGCGTAATCAGCGTCAACACGATGGCTAGCCCGATGGCCTTTCCGAGAAAAAGCAGCCCGACGTGCCGCCGGATCACGGGATCCTGCCAGTTCGTTCGCAGTCGCGCGACGAGAGTTTGCAACTTGTTCATAACGGCTCTCCTCCAAGCAAAAGGGTTAGTCTTTCCCGGCCAGCTGTAGCGAGCGCTCCTGGACTTCGTCAACCGTGACCGGCGTGAGCGCGGCATTGTCCCGCTCTCCGGTTCGAATGCGGACAACACGATCGAGTGGCTGGACGAAGATTTTTCCGTCTCCGACCACGCCAGTGCGCGCGGACTCGACAATCGCGCTTATGGTCGCCTCGACGAACGGCTCCGAGCAGGCCATTTCGATCTTGACCTTTTCGTGAAACTGGAGGAGGAGCTTCGTTCCTCGTCTCACCGTCACTGTGTCACGTTCCCCACCGTGACCGCTGGCGCGGGTGATGGTGATCCCCGTGACGCCGGCGCGAAACAGCGCTTCCTTGACGGCGGGAAGTCGGTCGGGACGGATAACGCAGCTGATGAGTTTCATTGATCGCGCTCGGCTTGGCCGGTGACGGCGAGCTTCGAGCTCGTTATGAGGACATTCACAGTTCTCCTCCAGCGTGACGGGTGAGAGTTGGTACGGCGATAAAAACAAAAAGCCCCCGC
>JAXDME010000290.1:0-2691 GCA_034666285.1 Gemmatimonadaceae bacterium
TGTTCGGTGAGAACGGGTTGCGCTATGCGCAGCTGCTTCGCGTGCTCGGCGGTCTCCTCCAACAGGTTGCACTGTGGTCCGAGATTCATCGCCAGCGACATCACGAGCTGCTCGCGAATCGGATCGATCGCGGGATTCGTGACCTGCGCGAACATCTGCCGGAAATACGCCGACAGAAGCTGCGGACGCCGCGACAGAACTGCGAGAGGCGTGTCGTTGCCCATTGAGCCCGCAGGCTCTTCACCTGCGTCCGCCATTGGGCCGAGCACCATCTTCACTTCGTCGGCGGTGTAGCCGAACGCATGCTGCCGAACGGAAAGGGGAACTGAACGCCCGATCTCGCCCCTCGCATCCAGCACCTCGCCCCTTGCACCTGGCTCTTCTCGCCGTTGGTTCTGCTCTTCGACCAGGGCGGAAAGATCTATACGCTGCTCTGCAACCCAGCGCCGATAAGGGCGAACGGATGCCAGCTCCATCTTGATCGCCTCGTCGTCGAGGATGCGACCCTGGGTCGTGTTGACGACGAGCATCTTGCCCGGCTCGAGCCTTCCCTTGGCGCGAATGTTCCCGACGGGAATCGTCAGCGCGCCGGCTTCCGACGCCATCACGACGAAGTCATCGGCAGTGACGACGTACCGCGCGGGCCGGAGTCCGTTGCGATCGAGCATCGCCGCGACTTGGCGACCGTCGGTGAACGCGACTGCCGCAGGCCCGTCCCACGGCTCCATCAATGAAGCGTGATACTCGTAGAACGCGCGGCGCTCGGGCGACATCGTGCCGTGCCCTTCCCACGCCTCTGGAATCAGCATCGCCATCGAGTGCGCGAGCGGGCGTCCGGCGAGGGTGAGCAGCTCGAGCACGTTGTCGAGCGACGCCGAGTCGCTCTGCTTCTCGCCACAAACCGGCAGCAGAGCCGCGATGCGTCCACCGAGTCGAGACGACGACATCAGCGCTTCTCTGACGCGCATCCAATTGAGATTGCCGCGCAGCGTGTTGATCTCTCCGTTGTGGCAGAGGAACCGATACGGGTGCGCGAGGCGCCACGACGGGAACGTATTCGTGGAGAAGCGCGAGTGGACCATCGCGATCGCGCTTGCCAGCTCCGGGTCACGGAGATCTTCGTAGAACGAACCGAGCTGATCGGGGGTCAGCATACCCTTGTAGACCATCGTGCGCGACGACAAGCTGGCGACATAACAATCTTCCCCTCCTGCCATCTGCCGCAGCGCAGCCTCGATTTTCCGGCGAATCAGGTACAGCGTGACTTCGAAGTCGGTGTTGGTGTCGACTTCGCGAGCTACACCCATCCGCGCGACAAAAATCTGGCGCATCACGGGCCGGGTGCGCCGGGTTGGACCGGAAAGGACTGAGTCGTCGACGGGAACGTCGCGCCAGCCGAGCACGGAGCAGCCTTCCTCGCGCACTGAGAGCTCGACCATCCGTTCGCAGACAAGCTGGTCCGCTTTGCGGGAGGGGAGGAACATCATCCCTACCCCGTAGCTGCCCGCGTCCGGCAGCGAGATTCCGGCCGGTCCACAAACGCGTCGCAGAAACGAGTGGGGAACCTGTAGCAGGATGCCGGCGCCGTCTCCGGTGCATGCGTCCGCGGCGACAGCGCTGCGATGCGAGAGGTTCTTGAGGACCTCGAGGGATTTGTCGATGACGTCGCGGGAGCGGACGCCGTGGATGTGGGCGACAAACCCAATTCCACACGCGTCGTGCTCGTAAGCCGGGTCGTACAGTCCCTGCTTTTCCGTCATCCTCTATCCCGGAGCGTTTGCTCCTGTGAGTGCCGCTTTGACACAAAAAAAAGACCCCTTCCGATTTGGAGAGGTCTTCTGCACGCTACTTCGGCAACCTGCTATGAATCCGTGTTGGTGCCCGCGCAGAATCTCTCCATCACCCCAAGTCGAAGCGGGGCAGGATGAATGAGAATTCGGTAGTTCGCGGGCGATTGGTTCACGTGTCGATTCCGTTGTGCGTTGAGGCTACTTCGCAAAATAGGCCCCTTAACCTGGTGACGCAAGAAAAATTCCGGCGTTTCTTACGCATCCATAACACTGAAGCAGGGAGCTGTCGGCTTTGCAGCCGGGGCTTAGAGCTATTCCGTCGGCGTACGAAGCTTTAGGTCAGGCGTTTAACCGGCCGTTCGGATCTCGAAAAGGCCGTCAATTTCGGCCCCCTGCGGGCCTCTAGCGCCAGTATGGAAGCTCTGAGCTTCAGCTTACAAGCCGATAGCTCCGTGCTTCAGTGCTGTGATCTTAGGGAAACGTCCCAATCTCGACGCCGAGACCTTATGTTAGACCCCCCTCCAAGGAGACCCTGATGCGGTTCTTGCCGGCGCGCCTCGCTGCGATGCTCCTAATGAGTCCCGGACTGCTTCGGGCCCAGGGGAATACACAACCGGATTTCTCGCGGCGCATGGCAACGCTCGCCACCACGCCGGGCCTCACCGACAGCGCCAGACTCCATCGTTTGTTCGATCTCGACTGGGAGTACAGCAACCTCAGCTCACCAGAGAACGCCACGTACAACGGCTATCCCGGACAGAACGACCGCTGGACCGACCTCTCGATCGGCGCGATCACGCGGCGCCGGGCCGATTTCTCGAGTGAGCTGAAGGTCATAGGAGCGATCGATCGGGCACGCCTGAATCCGTCCGATCAATTGAGCTACGACATCTTCAGGAGG
>JAXDME010000291.1:0-3256 GCA_034666285.1 Gemmatimonadaceae bacterium
CGGCGGGGCTGCAGATCGTCGGCGGAGGGATGATCACGTTCGAGACGGACACCGACGACGGGGTGCGAAAGTACTTCGACTATGCGAAAGCAGCGGGCATGCCGGTCATTGTCGGGACATCGAAGCCAGCGATGCTTCCGCGCATCGAGAAGTTTGTCAAGCAGTACAACATCAAGCTCGCAATCCACAATCACGGTCCCGAAGATCAGGAATTCCCGTCGCCCTACGATGTCCTGAAGGCGGTGAAGGGGATGGACCCTCGAGTGGGATTGTGCATGGACATCGGCCATACCTTCCGCACAGGTACCGATCCCGTACGCGCGGCCGCTGACGCCGGCCCGCGCCTTCTGGATATGCACGCCAAGGATCTGCGCGACCTCGGTGTGAAGGAGAGCCAATGCATCGTTGGCGAGGGAAAGATTCCCATCCCCGCGCTGTTCAGACAGCTCGAGAGAATGAAGTATTCCGGCTACGTCAATCTCGAGTATGAGATCGATCCGGACAATCCGTTGCCCGGGATGAAGCAGTCGTTCGCCTACATGCGAGGCGTCCTGGCCGGTCTCGCTACACCGCCGAGATGATGCCTACCCGAATCGAGTAGCGCACCAGACTGACCACGTCGTGGATGCGCAGGCGCTTCATGATTTCGCTACGATGACTCTCGATCGTTTTAATACTGAGCCCCAGGCGCTTTGCGATTTCGCGCGTTCGCTGTCCTTCTGCAACAAACTTGAGGACCTGAATCTGGCGATCGGTGAGCGCGTGCAGGCGGCGCCTTACCGTGAGCGCGTTCCCGATCGAAGCCTCCAGGCCGCGCAGGTTGGATTTCAGAATGACGTCCTCCGCGCCCGCTCTGATCGCCATGCCGGCCTGTGAAGCGATGAGATTGCCTGTGACGACGATGAACGGAGCCGTCGGCCGTACCTCGCGGAGAATCTCCATCGCAGCTCGCGAATTGAATTGCGCGAGAGAATGGTCTGAGAGGACGACGTCCGGGGCAAAGCTTTTGAGAGCGGCGGTGAACGCTTCCGCCGAGTCGACCCGAGTCACCTGTATTCGGGCGCCGGAACGTTGCAGCTCGTGGGATATAAGAGCCGCGTCGCTCGCATTATCTTCGAGCAGCAACACGCGCAGAGGTTTTTTTGTCGCGTTGGGCGAGCTCACTGCCAAGACGTCTCCAGGTTCGTGAAGGCGGCCGTGGCCGTTACATCACTTGGGTAGGTATCCGCCTGACAACCTCTGAAGGAGGAAGAGCCCATGCCGGGATTAAGGGTTAACCCTTAGGAGCTGGGTGCTCCTGCGATCTCGACAAGAAAGACTGGGAGAAATGTCGGCAATTTCGCCGGGCGCGAAATGTCGTTTCTCTACCACCCGACGGTCGATTTCCTATCAAAACGCGACTAAACGGTACAATTGCTATCCCGTAAACGCGCTCGGTGTCTCCGATTGCAATCGGGCCGAGAAGCGTTGCGCTTCGGACATCCGCGAGGTTCGCGAGTTATGGCTCACGGCAAATGAATTGCACCGTTCCGCTCTCGAACGCAAATCTAGCCGCAATCCGGAGGGTTCAGGTGAGACGTCTGGTTGTTTGTTTGAGCATCATCGCGTTGTGCGGAGCGTGCGAGAACAGCGCGAATCCGTTGGACGGACTTCTAGGCGGTGGTGGCGCGCTCACCCAGGCTCAGGCAACGGGAAACTGGTCGCTGACGGTGCAGGGGACGACTACGTTTCCCGCGTGTGCCAACCCCCTTGCCAATGGTTCGGTGATTACCGCGCATCTCGATGTGGGGACTGACGGAGTATTGAGCGGAACGAGTAGCTGGCTGAATCCGATCTCGACCACTGTGCTGGTTCTCACCGGGTCGGTCAGTTTGAGCAACGGGTCAACCGATCTCCATTTTGCCGGCGGCAGTAGCGGGTCGCAAATGGAGCTCCTGGGCACGATGACCGCATCAGGCACTCTTACCGGTACTCTGAGGGATCCGGAAGCCGGATTCACGCAGGTGTTTGGAACAGGTGGCTGCGAGTATACCGCCAGCGGCATAAAGACCGGCTGACCGGCGTGGATCCAAAAGACATCGTCTACGTGAACGGCAGCTTTCTGCCGCGGAAAGAGGCGCGTGTATCCGTTGAGGATCGCGGCTTCGTCTTTGGGGACGGAGTATATGAAGTCCTCCGCGTGATCAATGGCAGACTGTTCGCGACCCGTTTTCACAACGATCGATTGGAACGAAGCCTCGACGGGCTGAGAATCACTCTCGCGGGCGGAGACTCACCCGCGAGTCTCGTCGAAATCGGAAAGCAGCTGCTTCGCGAAAACGACCTGATGCGCGGAGAGGCGACGCTGTACATCCAGGTAACGCGGGGCGCGACAACACGCGCGCACAACTTTCCTCCCCCGGGCACCACGCCGACGATCTACATCTCGGCGGCACGATTCACCCCTTACTCGGAGCTCGCGCAAACCGGAGCCTCGGCGATCACGCATCCCGATCTCCGCTGGGGCCGCTGTGATCTCAAGACGCTCAATCTGCTGCCGAACGTGCTCGCCTCGCAGACGGCGAAGGACAGGGGAACGTTCGAAGCAATGCTCATTCGCGATGGCGTCGTCACGGAAGGCACCAGGACGAATTTCTTCGGCGTTGTAGACGGCTCGCTGCGTACGCATCCGAGCGACAACCATATTCTGCCGGGCATCACTCGCTCGGTTCTGCGCGACCTCGCGAAGGACCTTTCGATCGGATTGGACGAGACTCCGATTTCTGTCGCGGAGATTCCAAAGTTGTCAGAGCTGTTCCTCACCGGAACGACAACTGATGTGATGCCGGTAGTAAAGCTCGACGACAAAGTCGTGGGGAATGGCCGGCCAGGCGAGCTGACCCGACGGTTGCAGCGAGTGCTCGCGGAGAGTCTTGCGTCCGGCGGCGATTGATTCGAGTTGGCGTCATGGCTAAGTTTCGCTTCGTAACGCGCCAGTAGCTCAGTTGGATAGAGCAACAGCCTTCTAAGCTGTGGGTCGGGGGTTCGATTCCCTCCTGGCGCGCCAAGTGAACTGAATGCGCCGTTAGCTCAATTGGCAGAGCAAATGACTCTTAATCATTAGGTTGCAGGTTCGATTCCTGCACGGCGCACTATGGGCCTGACAACTGAGCCGACAACACGCGAAGCGAAGCGGCCACCCGATCGGTGGCCGCTTTCGTTTTTTCGGTCGTCACTCAATCCATGGCGCGGACTGAGCGGATTGCCGCGCGAGATC